>CAILMU010000126.1 GCA_903835325.1 uncultured Microcaldota archaeon
CAACGACCGCCGGCTTGGTTGCGCCGCTGAGCGCAAGATAAATCGCGATCAGCACTAGCGCGGCCGCGAATCCCATCAAAACCATCTTCTGGTCCATACATAACACCTCCCATTGATTTTAGGGGAATCAAATCGTGACATCCCGGGCATCCGGCAGACGGATATCATCCGCGCTGCGCCCGGTGTCTCTTTGGAGCTAATGGGAACGAATATCTTTATTAACTCTCTTTCAGTTTGATGTGCATGGAGTTCGTGCCTAAGAAAGTTTTTTTCACAAAGGGAGTTGGTAGGAGCAAAGAGCAGCTGACATCGTTCGAGCTCGCGCTCCGCGATGCAGGGATAGCGCCGTACAATCTGGTGACCGTCTCGAGCATCATGCCGCCTGGGGCGAAGATGGTCTCGCGCAAGGAAGGATCCAAGCATCTGAATCCGGGCCAGGTCGTCTTCGTCGTCATGTCCAGGATATCGGCGAACGAGCCGAACAGGCTGCTTGTGGCCTCGGTCGGTTGCGCGATACCTTCCGAAAAGAAGAGCTATGGATACCTGAGCGAGCACCACGCCTACGGCCAGACCGAGGAGAAGGCAGGCGAATACGCGGAGGACCTCGCCGCCTCGATGCTCGCATCCACATTGGGCATCGAGTTCGATCCGGAGAAAGCCTGGAACGAGCGCGAGAAATACTTCAAGATGAGCGGCAAGATAGTGCGGACAACGAACATCACGCAGTCCGCCGTGTCCGACAAGACCGGAAAATGGACATCTGTTGTGGCTGCGGCAGTTTTAATATTCTGAGCCTTCAATAGTATCTCTATTATAGCATATATGCAGCGACAGTATTTAGGTGATTGAAGAATGGGATTGTTCGACTCTATCCTCGGGAATGATAGCAAGGCAGATGCGCCATCGGCCGATAACGGGTCCAAGACATCGAATCCTTTCAGCGTGCAGCTGTCTTTCTCTCCGCTGCGTCTTGCCGCCAACCGCAAGAACTCGGTGCTGATGAATGTCCGGGTGAAGAACATCTCCCCGGATGACCAGCTGGTCTCTGTGGATGCCCTCCTCCCGAAGAACGCTATGATGGGCTTCGATTCATCCGGCATCAACAAGGCGGTGGAGAAGCGCGTCGGCGACCTGAAGGCAGGGGGCAGCATCGACGTGCCGATAGAGATATTCGCAAGCAACCAGACGAAGGAAGGCAGCTACGGCCTCCAGATCACTGTCTTCGCCCACTACATAGGGTACGAGAAAGTGATAGGATACATCAAGAAGAGCGCCTCTTTGAGAGTCGTCTGATAGGGATAGCCAGAACCATTTTTCTTGTTTCTTATCCCTCAGTGCTCTTCATGAGCTCATCGATGGAGTTCGCGGCCTTCATGCCTTTCTCCGTGAGCCTCACGAATTTCTTCTTGCCTTTGCTGTCGACCGTGACATATCCGTTCTCGAGCAGCCTCGCGACGATATGGCTCGTGTACACGAAAGTCACCCCGCTCTGTTTCGCCAGCTTCGATATGTGCCATACGGATTCCGGTTCGCGCAGCAGCTTCATGATCATGCACGGCTTCGCCCGTGCGAATGTTTCGAACAATCCCATGGTAGATTTGGTTCCTCCATAATGTTTATTAACCAGCCCGCCATTTCCCGGCGTCCCGGATGCCGAAGGGCGCATGAATTCTACGTCGTTGATGATGCCCGCGCGTGCATAGGAAGCCTTTTATTTGTGGACCTCACGTCGATGCACCCTCGATACATTTATAAAAGATACCTCGGAAATAGACGTGGCCCATCTCTAATTCGAATGGGAGGACAACCGCCAGGATATCCTTGGCGGCAAAAACGAAGGTGACTAAATGGGATCAAAAATCGGATCAGAAAAAATCTCTAGGGAAGACGGATATCTCTATTATATAGGGAAGGACGGTTTTGTCTGGGCAGCGCCCATGAAGCACAACACCCGGGGAAGGAAGAAAAAGGTCGGTTCCGAGAAGATTTCCAAGGAATCCGGCTTCATGTACTACCTCGGCAAGGACGGGTACGTATACAAGGCAAAATTGAAAAATGCTTAAATCCTTTAGTTGGAGCTTGGGGGTTCCCTCCCCCACCCTTTTTAAAATAACCTCTACTAATTTTTCGTTATTCGTTATCTAATTACAAGGTGAACCAATGCGGATTGTAATCTCAGAACCAAAAAGCGGCAAGAGCTACCAGGCCGAGCTCGCAAAAGACAAGGAAGCCCAGATAATCGGCAAGAAGATCGGCGCCAGCCTGGATGGCAACCTGGTCGGCGCTGCCGGCTACACGCTGGAGCTCACCGGCGGAAGCGACGCGAGCGGCTTCCCAATGAAGCCAGACACCCAAGGCTCGGCAAGGAAATTCTCTTTGATGAGCAAAGGGGTCGGTTTCAGGGTTGCGGAGAAGGGCGAGCGCAAGCGCAAGCACATCCGCGGGAACGCGTATTCGTCCGAGATAGCGCAGGTGAACGCGAAGGTGACAGCGGCTGGGCCCACCCCGCTAGAGCAGCTTTTCCCCAAGGTTGAAAAGGAGAAGAAATAATGCAAGCCGATATGAACATAGGCATGCTCGGGCATGTCGACCATGGCAAGACCACCCTGACGAAAGCCTTGACCGGCAAATGGACAGACACCCACAGCGAGGAGATAAAACGGGGGATCTCGATACGCCTGGGCTATGCCGACGCTTATCTTTACCAGGACGAGAAGACCAAGAAGTTCTATCCTGACAAGGAATCATGCGCAAAAGACGGGGGGAAGCCGAAACTCGTCCGCAAGATATCCATCGTGGACGCTCCCGGCCACGAGACGCTGATGACGACCGTCATCTCGGCGACCAGCATCCTGGACGGCGTGATATTCCTGATAGCAGCCAACGAGCCGTGCCCGCAGCCCCAGACGACCGAGCATCTCCTTGTCCTGAATTCCACTGGGATAAAGAACATCATAATCGTTCAGACGAAGATAGACCTCGTCTCCCGGGAGAAGGCGATAGAGAGCTATAATCAGATAAAGGCGTTCCTGAAAGGCTCATCGGCCGAGAACGCGCCGATAATCCCTGTTTCGGCCAATTACGGGCTGAATATCGACGCTCTTCTTGCGACCATCAACGATGTGATGAAACCGCCGGAAAGAGACGAGAAGGCGCCCATGCGCATGTACATCTCGCGGTCATTCGACATCAACAAGCCAGGGACAGAGATAAAGAACCTGAAAGGCGGGGTAATCGGCGGCTCTGTGGTCCAGGGCGCGCTCAAACTGGGGGACGAGATAGAGATAAGCCCCGGTGTGACCCGCAAGGAAGGCACGAAACCCGCATCCATCATCTGCAAGGTCATCAGCCTCATGGAAGAGGCCGAGAAGCTCGAAATCGCGCATCCCGGCGGCCTGGTCGCTGTAGGCACGACGCTGGATCCATCGCTCACGAAATCCGATGCGCTCGTCGGCTCTATCCTAGGCCGGAAAGGCGAGGTGCCGGAATCTGTCGATGTTATCAAGGTGAAATACACCCTGCTGAAAAGGGCAGACCTGGAGAATTCGCCTCTGCGCGAGAACGAGCCGGTTGTTGTCAATGTGCACACATCCACTTCGGTGGGTTTCGTGACCGGGCTTGCTAAAGGCATCGCGACGATAAAACTCAAGAAGCCGAGCGTGGTCTACAAGGACCTGCACGTGGCTCTTTCCAGGAAAGTCGGCCAGAGATGGCGCCTGTCTGCATGGGGCAACATCGTCGCGTAGCGAGAGTCGTTTTATTCAAAAAACGCGGAGGGGGAGCGCCCCCTCCTCATTTTCCATGGTCCTTTCTGATCCTCCCCCCATTAGCTCTCCTAGAGTGTTTTCTGGGTTTAATACCTCGCAGCCCGGAAGGAACGGCGCACCGTTCCTTACGCCCCGCGAACGCTTTTGCGTTCGCTCGGTGCTGCGTGGACGGGGGCGAGCAGATTTATTCTTTTTGGTATTAGTAGTTAAGATGCTAGCAATCTCATCACTACCGAGGTCGCCTAGCCCGGTATGGCGGCAGGTTGCTAACCTGTTGCGCGCAAGCGTCCGGGAGTTCAAATCTCCCCCTCGGTGATCTATTTTTTTATGTTTATGATTCATTTTCGTTTCGGACAAGGTTTTTCAATGGTTTCTCAATCTATTCTCGTTGTCGCAGCAATCATCCGCAAAGACGGCAAGTTTCTTATCGCCCGACGCTTGGATGACGGCACCCCCGACGCCTTGAAATGGGAATTCCCCGGCGGAAAGGTCGAGCATGGCGAGAATCCAAAAACCGCGCTTTTACGCGAAATAAAAGAGGAGTTGGGGATTATCATCGGGAACCTCGAACCATTCGAGACAGTCTCGTTCGTGAAAGAAAAATCAAAAACAATAAAGGAAAAGATAACCATCGAATCCTATCTCGCTGATTGGCAGACTGGTGAAATCGAACTGTCCGGATGCTCGGATGCCAGATTGGTTGGTTTGAATGAGATGGACGAATCCGGGGGATTCGATTTCCTGGATGCTGATAAAAAAATAATAGCGAGGCTAAAAAAATCGGTCTAGGCGCTCGCCTCCTCTCCAAATCAGATATCGATGATGCCTGAAGTCAATATCATCATCGCATCCTTCGCGCTGAACCCCGCCTTCACCAGTTCGTTATAGCTCTTCTTGATTACTTTCGCTTTCAATTCCGGTATCTTGGATTTGAGCGTCATCTCCAGCTTCTTCTCTTTGGATTCTATCTTGCCTTTCATGTATTTGTCGAATGTCTCTTGCAGCGTCTCGCTTTCCATGAAAATCACCTAACAGATAATGTCGGCATTCGGGATTAAAGGATGACTGTCGGCCAGTCTATCGCTTGCTGGGTTTCCATCCCCTCATCATCAGGCTGTTGCTCACGACGCTGACCGAGCTGAACGCCATGGCCGCACCTGCGATGACGGGGCTGAGCAGGAAACCGTAAAACGGGTAGAGGATCCCCATCGCAATCGGTATCCCTATCGAATTGTACAGGAATGCCCAGAAGAGGTTTTGTTTTATCTTCCCCATGGAATACCCGCTCAATTCTATCGCGCTCACGATATCGCGGATGTCGCTTTTCACAAGCACCACTTCGCCGCTCTCTATCGCGACATCTGTCCCGCTCCCTATCGCGATGCCGATATCCGCCTGCGCCAGGGCCGGCGCATCGTTTATCCCGTCCCCGACAAATACGACCTTCTGGCCGTTCCTCTGCAGACGTTTCACCTCGTTCGCCTTGTCTTCAGGAAGCACATGGGCAAGGACGCGCTCTATCCCGGCCTGTTTCGCTATTGCCCTTGCGGTCCGCTCGTTGTCCCCGGTTATCATGGCAGTCTCGATTTTCATCTCATTCAGGCGCAGTATCGTCTCGCGCACATGCTCCTTCATGGTGTCGGCGATGGCTATCAGGCCCGAGGCCTCGCCGTCTATCGCTACGATAACGACAGTTTTTCCAGACTCCTCGAGCTCGTAGATGATTTTCGCCGCGCTTTCGCTGATTTCGATTTTTTCTTTTCCCATGAGTTCCGGATTCCCGATTATGACCTCGCGCCCATCTACCTTGCACCGTATCCCCCGACCCGGGATAGCCTCGAAAGATTCCGGCTCGATCATACCCGCCTTCTTGCTTTTGGCGCTCTTCACTATCGCATCTGCGAGGAAGTGCTCGGACTTGCTCTCTGCAGAAGCAGCGAAAGAGAGGATATCCGCGATTTTCATCTTCTTGCCAAGCGGAACGATATCCGTGACGACCGGCTCCCCCTTTGTTATCGTGCCTGTCTTGTCGAATACGATGATGTCTGCCTTATGGAGCATCTCCAAGCTCTCCGCATCCTTGAACAGGATGCCATTCTCAGCCCCTTTCCCCGTGCCTATCATGACGGCAGTTGGCGTTGCCAGGCCCATGGCGCAGGGGCATGCGATGATGAGGGTGGATACGAGTATCGTGAGCGCGAAGACGAACGGCTCTCCTGCGATGAAGAACCAATATCCGAAGGAAAGAAGCGCGAGCGCTATCACTATCTCGACAAAATATCCTGCGACGGTATCCGCTATCCTCTGGATGGGCGCCTTGCTCCCCTGCGCGTCCTCAACGAGCTTGATGATTTGCGCGAGCATCGTGTCGCTCCCCACCTTGGTGGCTTTGAAGCGGAACGAGCCTGTCTTGTTGATTGTCGCCCCCAAAACTACATCCCCTTTCGTCTTATGCGCGGGAAGGCTCTCCCCGCTTATCATGCTCTCATCGACACTGCTCTCCCCATCGAGCACGATACCGTCGACCGGTATCTTCCCCCCTGGTTTGACTATCACGATATCCCACACCAGGACCTCCTTGATTGGTATCTCTATCTCCTGCCTGTTTCGGACGACCAGAGCTGTCTTGGGCTGGAGGCCGACCAGCCTCTTTATCGCTTCAGATGTTTTGCCCTTGGCTATCGCTTCCAGATATTTCCCGAGGATGATGAACGTAAGCAATAGCGAGGCCGTCTCATAGTACGCTGCTCCAGCGACGAAACCGAATCCGACCAGCACGCTATACACATATGCGGTCCCGACACCCAGGGCGACAAGGCTGTCCATCCCCGGCATGAGCCTGAGCAAGCCCTTGACCCCCCGCACGAACAATTCCCGGTTTATGAGTATTATCACGCTCGTGAAGAGAAGCTCGAGCATCCAGGCGTTGTTCTCGAGGACCGCCGGGTAAGAAATCTTCATCACCCCATCCAGCATCATAGGAAGCGAAAGAATCAGCACCGGGACCGTGAGCAGGGCAGACCAATACAGCCTCTGCTTCAGGCCGTCTATCTCCTTCTCCCGGGATATCTTCTCCTTGTCCACCTCTTCCTCGAGCTCGAGGAGCTCGGCATCATAACCCGCGTCCACGATCGCCTTCCTTATCTTGGTGAAATCTATTTTTGCCTTGTCATATTCGAACTCCGCCTTCTCGAGGGAGTAATTTACGGCCGCGTTTTTTATCCCAGGGATCTTCCTCAATGCCTTCTCGATGATGAGGGCGCAATGAGGGGATTCCATGCCCATAAGGTGAAGGAGCATCTTTCCCGTGCCCTTCCTTTCCGTCTCCTCTTCAGGGATATCAGCGCCATAGCCTATCTCCTCTATGGCTTCCTTGAAATTCATGGGCATGACTTTGCCCTCATCGTATTCGACTACTGCCCTGTTCATGGTCAGGCTGACGGCGGCGCTTTTGACGCCATCGAGATTCTTGAGCCTGCGCTCTATGTTCAGCGCGCAGGAAGCGCAATCCATCCCAGAAACGGGCATCGTGATTTTCTTCAAAGCCATAGCAACATCCTCAAGCGATTGTAATCGGCCCTCTCGGCCCGTAAAGCATCAATACAGACAAGAACATGGCGAATGCTATGCAAGACAGGAAGAACACCAGCAAATCAGGCCTTTCACGCCCACCCGGCGCCGGACCCGCTTCCCTGGACATCATGTAGCTCAATCCTCCGAATATTATTATGGCTATGCCAAAAAGCAGGATAAGGAATGCCGTGAGGTTGTCGTTTATCATCATGACTGAAAGCATGGCCCCCATCGTCCCTGACATGAGCCCGGCCATGGCTCCTTCCATAGCCCCCATTATGCCGCTGAACCTGCCCAGGCCCAGCCCTACTGAGATGCCTATCGCGGTCCCTGCGACAGAACCTATGAACATGCCATTCGTAGCCCCGAGCAAGGCGCCGCTCAGGAACCCGCTCATCATCCCGGTGGTCATCCCCACCATCATCCCGTTCTGGCAGGACATGCCTTTCCTATAGGACGACATATGGCTGTACGACGCGACAGTCATCACCGAAGTCCCGGCCCCGAGAAAGAGCAGCAAAGGATATGCCCCCGCCCCCATCACGCTCCTGAGGCCCAAAGCGTACAATCCAATCCCCAATAAAACAAGCGCGAGGAGCGAACCAAGCGAATATTTCAATATATCCGATTCAAGCCCGACCCTGTCCTCACCTGCCAGAATATCCTTGACATACGTAATCACCCGTTTCGGGTCCCCTCGTTCATCTTGGCAGCACCCGCCCGCGTTGCCCGCTTCTTCTTTCATCATAGCACCTTGTAGCCTTCACCCTCTATCGCTTTCTTGACATCAAGGAGGGTGGCCGAATCCTTCATCTGCACCTTGACGATGCCTTTCTGATGGTCGACTTCCACATTGGAAACCCCATTGATACCCGAAACAGCTTCCTTGACACGATAAGCGCATGATTTGCAATGCATGCCCCCTACAGCTATCTTCATCTCCATATGTTACACCCCTTTATTCACTGAACAATCAGTTGCGCCGGCCCCCACATCTTCATCCCGCAGCTTATCTGATACGTCCCGGCATCGTTCGGCGTGAAATCCGCTGTCCCTTCCTCCCCGTTCATCGATGATGCCCGGACATTCAACCCGTAGATCACGACCTGCCTTCCGCATCCGGCGGACGGGTCTGCGGTGAAATGCAGGCGCACGGGCTGTCCTTTCTGGACTGTTATCGTCTTCTTGTCATAAGTGCCATCAGGATTCGCATGGATATAGATATCCTGGACTGATGCGGCACCGCTGGCGCTCCCGCTCCCCAACGCTATGGGTACTGCACTCGTGGGCACCGTACTATTCGTTGCGGATTTCTGCTCCGCGCCCGGACCCGTAGCCGTACCCGTGCCAGATGGGGACGCGCTCGCGATATATGCGCCGATAACCACCACTAAGACGAGCGCTACGAGCAACCCGAGCGTGGTTTTCTGTATTTTGATTCCTTCCTCCATATTTTCACCCGCGAAACACTCGCGAACGATGTTTCACTGCGCTGAAACAATATATATTAAAACATGAAACAATCATTTTCAACGTCATGAACGATTCAAAAAAGATAGCAGCGGGGCTGATCGTGGTCTCGATTTTCATCTTCCTCGTCACTGTCCTCGTGCTGGTGTTCTCGCTCTATTCTGTCGGCCAGGCCGTCCCGGATATCCTTGCGCCGATAATGCAGTACCACGTCCAGTTCATGGTCCTGATGGGCGTCTTCGGCCTCGGGTCGGGGTTGATAGTCTATAGCCTGCTGAATGCCCAGTTGGAGAAGCAGAAGCAGGTCGTCAAGACGAACTTGGATATAATCATGAAATTCCTGAGCCCCGAAGACCGCGAGGTCCTGCGCCTGCTTCTGGACAAGGAAGGCATGACCACCCAGAGCGAGATCGCGCGTTTGCCGGGGATGTCGCGCCTGAAAGCCCACCGGATAGTGAAGAAACTGGAGGGCCGGGGGATCGTCCATGTCGAGAAATACGGCAAGATAAACATGGTGCGGATGGTCGACGAGCTCCGCGATATCAAATGAGATGCCGATAACGGGGATCGCCATGACCACTTGTTTCGAGAAGAAAGTCTATTCCGCCTGCGCTATGATTCCCAAAGGCAAAGTCTCGACATATTCTGATATCGCACGGGCGGCAGGTTCGCCCAAAGCCGTCCGCGCTGCCGGGAATGCGCTCAACAAGAATCCCTACCTTCCGTCCCGCGTTCCATGCCATCGCGTCGTACGGAGCGATGGCCGTGTCGGCGGGTACGCGCACGGGACGAAAAGGAAGATAGCGTTGTTGAGACGCGAAGGGATAAAAATCAGAAACAATGGCGTCGTGGATATTCTCCGTTACCGCTATGCGCCCCTTGTCACTCCTTGACGCCGAAAAGATTCGGCCTGACAATCTCCATTATGCTCGCCGGGCTCGGCCCCATCTTTATCAGCGTGGTCTGGCCCCGTATCCCCTTGCCGCTCGGTGTCGTTGTAATCAGCCCCAGCATATCCAGCTCATTGAGGTATTCCTTGTACCATCTGGTGCTTCTCGGCCTCTTGCGCAGTTTCTTGCAGGTGTTTTCGTACTCCTCATAGACCTCGCCAGAGAACAGGAACCCGCTCTCGACTCCCTCCAGCCTGGAATACTTGCTCCCTGTCAATGTGATCGAGGCGATGGCGTAGAGGACGATCTGGTGCATTTCCGGCAATGTGTTGACCGTCTCCATGGTCAGGTCAAGTTCCACCATTTTCCTTGCCGATTCCACGTCATGATCCGTCAGCTTCATCCTGCCTTCCTGCTCGGCGACATCCCCGGCCTTATTGAGCAGTTTCAGGGCGAAACGCGCATCCCCGCTCTCCTGGGAAGTGATCGCCGCGGCCAGATTCACCGCAGCAGGCTCCACGACATTCTTCTCGAACCCTGCATCCACACGTTGAAGAAGGATCTTCTGGAGCTGCTCGGCCGTGTAGGGCTCGAATATCATCTCCGTCTCATACAGCGAGCTCCTGCTCCTGGGGTCGAGCGCGTCCTTGAATGAAAGCTTGTTCGAGATGCCGACTATGCTGACCCCGCCCTTCTTTATCTCGTCGTTCGAGCGCGTGAGCGTGTAGACCAGCTCGTCCAGGTCTTTTACCATGTCCACTTCATCGAGCACGATGACCATCTGGACTCCTGTGGAGGCGAGCTCTATCAGTTTCTCATAAAGGAAAGGCAGGCCGAAGCCGGATTTGTCCAATTCCGGGACATAATCCCGGAGTATCCGTTGCAGGATGCGATAGCGCGAGTTGTATATCCGGCAGTTCACATACTGCATGCTGGAGCCCTTGTCTTTCCTGTATCCCTCGAACTCCTCCATTATCTTCTTGATGCAGCAGGTCTTGCCTGTCCCGGTCTTGCCGTATATTATCAGGTTCCTCGGCTTCTGGCATTTCAGGGCCGGGGAAAGAACGGTCATTATCTCGCTGATATGGCGCTCCCTGAACGGGAGGTCTTTCGGGACGAAATGCGGCGAGAGCACTGTGACGTCTTTGAAGATGGAACGTTTAGAAAGAATCTGGTCGAAACCAGGCATATGCCGGATGTTGTGCGGAAACGTTTTTATTGGGATTGAGGGCCTGGGAGCCGGACCAGACCCTAGCTTTTAATATGTTATCATATAGATTTCCCTCCATCACTAATTTAGGAGGCGAATCGAATGATTGTAGGTGAAAGGATACTCGAAGCCAGCGGATCAAGGACAAGCCGCGACAGCATAAAGGGCCTCAGCATAAACATCTCGCTCGAGAGCGTCTCGATGGCCGAAGGGAATGTCGAGGTCACGTATGTGTATACCGCAAACTATGACCAGAATGTGGGCCAGCTGAAGATAAAGGGCGTCCTTATATCGAAAGAGGATGAGAAGCTCTCGAAAGAAATCGTGGATTCGTGGAAGAAGAGCAGCAAGATCCCCGATAGCTACGCCGAACTGGTCCTGAGCGCTATCAATTACAGCGGAAGCGCGAACGGCACGCTCCTTGCCAGGGTCATGGGCCTCACGGCTCCTTTGATACCGCCGAGGATACAGATAAGCAAAGAGCAGTCACCGCCTTCGATCTCGCTGAAAAAGGGCGAGAAATAATTCGCAAGGCCCAACACTCTTTTTTTCATTCTACCTTATCACTATCGAAGCGCTCCCTTTCAGGACATAGAACATGCTGATGGGGAGCCGGAACTCGCGGCGCTCGTCCTTTTTGAACGGTCCCATGTTCTCGCCCCCCAGCACCAGCGCCGGCACATCCTCAGTGAATAGTATCATCATCGTCTCGTTGGCTATCGTTTTCGTCTCTATCAGCGCATCGCGCAGGGGCTCGAACTTCTCGATCGCCCCTCGCCCATCAATCACCTTCGCGATAAGGCCCGTCTCGCCGTGGATCGTGTTCGGCACCCTGATGAGCTTGCTCAGATCCTGGGTGACCCCGGCATCGGTATCGACAGACTGCACTGCAAGGCCATCCGCGACTATCTTCAGCCTGGATACCAGATCATCAAATTTCAGCGAGGTCTTGCTCCAATTCCCTTCTTTCACCCCAGAGATGAAGAACTCGCGCTTCCCTGGGTCCGAAAAGAGCCGAGAGATGGATTTGGGGTCTGTCTCGAGCAATTTTATCACCCCTCTCGCGAAGCGTCCGCGATACCCGCCTTCTTCAGGCCGCGGTCCTACCAGCCTCGCTTTCCTCGAGTCTGCCGAATACGAATCCGAGAAGAACTTCGAATAATCAAGGCCGTGGCCCATGATGTAATCGACAAGCTCCCTCCTCTCTTCGGCTCCGATAGGCAGGAACCGTTTGTCCCTGATGTGCACGTGATAGCCCCGGTTGCCGGAGAAATCGATGATAAGATCCTTCTCATCGACCCCGAAATCCCCTATCAGGAAATCATCCACGAGGCGCACGAGGTCTGCTTTCACCCGATCCAGCAACGCATACGCGCCGTATTTGCCTTCGGCATGGATATCCAGGTCGAAGACGACATCAGCGCCTTTCCACTGCTTCTTCTGTATCGGGGTGGCTCCCGGGAAATCGTAATATGATGTGGAGTGCGAGACGAAGAACGGAGTGTTCGTCGTGAGATATCTGCGGAAATCAGATACGCTTCCGAAACTCAGGTGCCTGGCATCAATCTTCTTGTAGTTGCCGATACCGAACTCGCGGTGCTCTATTCCTGGGATGTCCAGTTCTGCTTCGGCGTAATACTCTGAAAATATCTTGGTGATGAGCTGCCTCTCCTGTTCGTTCATTTCCTTATCTCCTCCTTCCTCTGCCGCCCAAGCCTGTGCCATGCCAAGGGGCTCCCTATCCGGCAGTCAGCGACGCAGAGGCCGTAACCGAGGACCGTCGCGCACGACGGGACGCTGTAGCCTTTCTTCTTGATGTGGGCGACCTGGTAGCTGGTCACCTTCTCGCTGTAATCAGGTGCCCCCGAGAATATCTTCACGATGTCGGCTTCGCTCGTGTTCAATGAGAGGAAATATGCCGCGAGGAACCATCTCGCCTGGTGGGGCAGGTTCTCGTGCTTGGCCAGGTTATCCAGGAGCTTCGCGACGCATGGGGGGTGGTCCTCGACTTTGATGGCTTCGAGTTTGGAGTTGTCGGTTTTGGGGAGGGTCTCGAGGATCTTCTTCCCCGCCTCTTTCAGCTCTTCAGGAGGGTCCTTGACAATCGGGATGCGCTCGATATGCTTCCGGGCCGCCTCTTCCACGAGCCGTTTCCACTCATCGGATTTTATCTCGACCATGCCATGGACCAATCTGCGGTTGATTAGCCGATAAGCAGGAGAACGCGGGCAGCACCTGAGGTAAGACGGGAGATCCAGTTCCAGGATGTCTTCTACGGGCTTCGCACCGGCCTTCGGCTTCGGAACAATCCCGAATATCGTTGAAACCTCTAGCGCGGTCGCCTCATCCTCGCGGTTGAGGAAATGGTGCATCATCTTGGATTCGTTGACCGCGAACGTGTTGGTGAGGTAATTGTTCCTGAGGATGCCGAGAATCATCCTGGCTACGGCGAAAGATGCGATATCCTCTTTCTTGTCGGCTTCGTGTATGAGCATCCTGCCGGAGGAATCGTTCATGAGGGATTTCATTATCCTGTTCCGGGCGAGGATGATTATGCGCTCGTTCACGGCTATATCCGTTATCGCATCCTTGGCGCTGGGGCTGAAAGGATATCTCACCGCAAAATCAAGGCTCCCCTGCTCCGCCATGGATAGCTATCGTCTGTATTTCTTTATATCGCTTCGTCTTTGCGCGTATCCATGCGGAAATAATTTATCCCGACCCTGAGGATTGTCGCCGGGTGCCTGGCAAGGACCCGGAAGCCTATCTCCCTCCCTTCATCGGTGAGGGCGAGCGTCGCGAGCATCATCCTTCCAATATCGCTGTGGGCGAGTTCAGCCAGTAGTTTTGTTCCGCCGCTGCTCATGAAGATATCCGAGCAGAGGATGCGCCTCTCCTTCGATCCGAACAGCTCCATAAACGTGTCTATCGTCCTTTTCGGGTCATCCATGATATGCTCGTAGACCGATTCCCTCACCTTCCTGTCTTCCAGACCCCGCGCGCACAACGCTGCATTGGCCTTGCTCTCCGAGAACGAGACGAACGCGTTATGGGCGGTGTCAGGGTCCTTCATGATTTTGGCAAGCCCCCGGAGATTTTCTGCCCCGCTTCGTGAAAAATCCGACAAATCAATTGATGGCAGCCTCGCAGGACGGTCTTCAGGTCTGACCCGCGATTCGCCCAGTCTCTTTAGTATCTGATAGCACGCCTTCCAGCCGGCCGGGGTGATTATCATCCTTGTCGCGACCATCCGGCCTTCGCGCGTCTGGCCGATGCTGGCGATAAGCCTGGCGCCTTCCGCATCCTGGCAGGTCCTGACGAACGCTTCTATGCCCTCCCCGCTCTTCAGGAAATCCGCTATCCTTTTCGCCATTTTGGGCAATCTCAGAAAGCTTAATCCCTCGGCTAGGAACGCCTTGTCTGTTTTGGCGCGCTCCAAGTCACGCTGCCCTGCCGGCGACTTGAGATAATCAGCCAAGGTGCCTTTCTGGAAGCTTATAATCAGGTCTGTCCCTTCGAGAGCATTCCTGGATTTATCAAGACGGGCCTGTCTATGTCGCCTGTTATCCTGGTCTTCTCCAACACCGGGATGGACTTTCTTGGTTCGGAATATGCAACTCACCGTGCATTGGCTATCTCTTTAGATTTATCATTTCGCTTTCTTCTTCCCGAACCTGCTTGTCAGCACGTATCTGGTCAGCTCGTAGCCGAAATCGAAGACCATGATGCCGACGAAGTAGTCCCATCTGCCTATGAGGATGAGCGGAAGCGCACCGACCTTCAGGAACGGCCTGTAGTCGCTGATGAACTTGAGGTTCCCCACGAATTCACCTTCGTCGATGAACGCGAGCACGAGGAAGTACGCGAGCAATGCGAGGTCCATGTAAGGCACCCCGAAAACCACGAGGGAAAGAACCGCGATGGTGAACCCGACGAGGTGGGCCATCGTATCGACTTTCTTGGCAATTATCTGGGCTATCAAGGCCGCAAGGAAGATGAGCGCGAAAGAAGCGGTCCCTATGATATAACCTATCGCGAGGCCGTAGAAAACAGCGAGCAGGAATTTTCCTGGGTGCCTGCTCTTCTTGTCGTCATCGAGCCAATCGACTGTTTTGACCAGGATGCCTGCAAAGAAAGCCACGAGCAGGGCGATGATGATATCTGCCATGATGGTAGAACGCACTTCAGGTTTTTAAAGGATTTTCAATCCGTGTCCGAACCCAAATCATGCCAGGAACGGCTTCATCATGAGCGGGAACGCTATTGTCGCATCGCAATCAATCGTCACATGGTTCGCCTTCTCCTTTATCTTGCCCCAGGAGATGCCTTCGTTCGTGCGCGCACCTGAGAGCGAGCCATCCCACGGAGAGGCTGTCGTGACATATACCGCATAATCGAACCCGCCACGCAGCAGGTTGACGCCTATCGCGTGGTGTTTCGATATCCCGCCACCCAGCACTATCCCACCTGTCTTTTCAGCGTTCATGGCCAGTTGCGCAAGCCCGTTCATGTCTTTCGTGACATCTATCCCGAAATCCTTGCGCTTCTGCTTGTAGAAATAGGTCTGGAGGCCGATGGCAGAGTCTGTTATCCCCGGGCAATAGACCGGGATTTTGTTCTTCGCGCACCAGTAGAGGAACGAACCATGAGCGCCCGATTTGCTGCTCTCCCCATCATTCTTTTCGCTGTTCTTCTCCCCTATCTTCTCTCCGATTTTAGAAGCGATTTCTGAAGGCGCAGGCATCTTATTTCCGGATGAATAGAGCGACTCGTACGTCTCTTTCATGAACCCTTCGAGATATTCGTAGCATTCGTTCGGGATGAGGATGTTTCCGAGCCGGTTTATCCCCTTCTCGTGCAGTTTCGCATCGTCCATGACGAATTCGCCCATCTCGTATTTCATCTTGCATTTGATGAGGTCATGGTCGAGCGAGCCCCCGGCTGTTATTATGCAATCGACGAATTTCTGCCTGCACATCTCGGCGACTATCCCGCGCAATCCTGAAGCTATCAAGTTGGAAGTGAATGTCAGGAATACCGTAGCCTTCTTTTTTCTCATCTCCCTGATGATGGACATCCCGCGACTCAAGTTCGTAGCCTGGAAACCGCTGTCCGAATAGGATGCCTCGATATCGGAATCCTTCGCCCATCCCGCCGCATCTATATCCTTGATAGTCATCTTGTCGCACACCTTCCCGTTCCCGGTTCCAATCATCTCTTCTGCTTCTCGAGCCTTTCCATCACGGCTTTCACTATCAAAGGCCAGGCTATCGTAGCATCATCCAGCACTTCGACATACCTGCCTCCTTCGTCTGCAGGGACTATCTTGCCCCAGCTGACCCCTTCGGAATATGTGCATCCGGAAAGGCCACCGAAATGCACCGGTTCCGGGCAAATCCTAACGGCATAAGAGTACCGTTTGTAGTCGCCTCCGTGGCCGATGCGGTTGTTTATCAGGTCCAGGTAGCACGCGCCCTGCTGCGCCCAGTTCCTCGGCACACCGCCTCCTATCGTGAATATCCCGATTTTCTTCGCTGTCCTGACCCTCTCCGTGAAATCCTCCAGGTCATGGAACGGGTCGAACATCAATTTGGGGCGTTTCGCCTCAGCCCTCCTGCGGTTGTGGAGCGCGAAATCAAGGCCTGTCTCGCTGTCTGTGAATGCCGGGACGTAGATCGGGACTTTCTTTTCATAAGCTGATTTCAGCGCCCCCCTGCCCTTGGTTTTCGCGACCAGGTATTCCCCGAGGAGGCGGTTTATCTTGTAGCTGCACATGACTTCCTTGTCGTCTATCTTGTCGAGCACCTTGTCCACTATGAACGAGACATCGTCGAGGTTCTTCTCCAGCTCCAGCGTGTCATAAATCCTGTCATAGCCTTTCTCGTAGAGCTGCTCATCGTCCATGCCCCCGGTGTACTTGAAGTGCGTCATGCCAGCCGATTCAACAAAGCCATGCGTCATCAGGGCGCCTGTGCTGACGACTGCATCGACCATCCCCTGGTCTATCATATCGCAGATCACAAGGCCCATCTTGGCCACAGTCATCGCGCCGGAAAGGGTCAGCACCTTGAAGCAATCCTTGTCCCTCACCATCGCTTCCAGCACGTCTGCGGCTTCTCCGACATTCCTTGCACCGAAGGCGCATCTCTTCATGCCCCGGACAAGGTCGTCGGTCGTCTTCACTTTCGACAGGTCGAGCGCCACCAGGGGCTCGAGGTTGTCGGAGTATCCCGTGGCGTAGTTGCCTTCCTCCCTTTTCTTCCCGTGCTTGTTATCGTCTTTCATCAGAATCGACCTTATTCGGATTTCGGAAATCGTTCCATCATGGCGCAGGCGCCTCGTTCAGCTCACGGCCCAGGTTCTTCCCTTCCGTGCAATGCCAGATCTCCCTGGCCTCGCCGACAGTGAAGACCGAGCCGGTGACAAGGACGATCCCGTTCCCCCCGGCCAATTCCATGGCTTTTTCTGTCGCTAGTTTCACATCGCGGATGATTAAATATTTTTTGGAGAGCGCTTTGCAACGCTCAGCGATGATTCCCGGGTCCAGAGCGCGGTTGCGGACCGCGTGCTCGGTTGCTATGACCTCGTCCGATATCGGGATTATCGTATCGAGCATGCCCTGATGATCCTTATCGGAGGAGATGCTGATCACGAGGGCGAGCTTCCTGCGGCCCCTGCCCTCATCATTCTGCGCCCCCCGGCCCATCGCAGCGTATCTCTCGATATTCCCCCTCAGCGCCTTCATGGCCTCCAGGTCCTTTGCGCAATCGAGGACGACCAGAGGCTCGTGCCGCATAATCTCGAAACGGCCGGGCCAGACCACGTTCTCAAGACCTTGCCTGATCGCGCGCTCTGTGATTTTTTTGAACCCTTTCTTCTCGAGTTCGAGCGCCGCACTGACCGCGCATGATGCGTTGTCGAGCTGATGGTCGCCAAGGAGATGAAGGCGAAGGTTCGAGAGCGAGGTTTTTTCATTTTCCAAATCGTTCGCGAAAGCGTTCGTAAGGGATATATCGAAACATTGATTTTCGAATCCATCATCGCGTTTCTGGTATATTATCTCTCTTCCGATTCTCGCGATTCGCGAGCCCCGCTCTTCGCATGTCTTTTGGAAAACAGCGAATACCTCATCGTCTTTTGTCGCCGTGATGAGCAGCCCGCCTTTCTTGATTATCCCGGCCTTCTCACCGGCAATCTTCACCTTCGTGTCGCCCAGGATCTTCGTATGCTCGAGCGAGATGTTCGTGATTATCGAGACCGGAGGCTCGGTGACATTGGTCGCATCCAGCCTCCCGCCCATCCCGACTTCCAGGACAGCGAAATCGCACTTCATCTCCTTGAAATAGATGAACGCTGCCGCCGTCATGGTCTCGAAGAATGTGGGCGGGTCCTTCCCTTCCTTCTCCATCCCTTCGGCGGCGGTGCGTATCCGTTCCACGATCCCAAAAAGCGCATCTTCCGGTATCGGCATCCCCTGGAATGCGATGCGTTCGGTTATGCTCGTGAGATGCGGGCTGGTGTATGCGCCGACCCGGTACCCTGCCATCCGGAGTATCGAGCTCAAAATCGCTGCGGTGGAACCCTTGCCATTGGTTCCTCCGACAAGGATAGGGGTGAAGCTCTTCTGCGGCTCGTCCAGCCTGGTCAAAAGGTCAGCGACCCTCCCAAGGCCCAGTTTCGGCCCCTTGCGGTTGAGCGAATAGAGATAGGACACCATCCGCTCGCTATCTACCCCATCCATTATCTTCTCCACCTCGTCGTAATCGTTGCTTGTATCGCATCGGATTATAAACGGTTTCCAAAAAGAATAGTCATCATCGGGTAAACTGCCAATCAGCACGAGTACTCGGTGAATCTGTCGTTTCGAGGTGGGGAGGAATGGATTTGTCCAAACTTAAGATAGACCGGCGCATGATTGTTTTCCTGGCTGTTTTCTCTGTGCTCGCTGTGTTGCTGAGCCAGATTCAATTCCCTCCGATACTTGGGGCCAATTC
>CAILMU010000127.1 GCA_903835325.1 uncultured Microcaldota archaeon
CCGATACTGATTCTCCAGAAGAAAGGCAGGAATGTGCTGCTCGATGGCCACCGCAGGGCGCGCGTGGCGTTCGCTCAGGGGCTTCCGTGGAAGGCGATAGCGATAGTCCCGAGCAAGGAACTGAAATTCGGGATAGAAGAGATGATACTAGGCAGGATAAAGGATTTGTACGGGAAATGAACAGTTCACGGTTTTATCTTGAACTTCTTCTCGTTCTCCTCTAAAACGACCAATCCTGGAAGGGGCTTGCCGCACAGGTACTCTATCAGCGCTTTCCCCGAAAGCGACACATAGCCGAAATATTTCTTGTCTATTCCGAATCGCTCGAGCGCCGTTATGGTGTGGCCTCCGCCAAGGAGCGAGAACGAGTCGCTCCGTGCTATGCTGTCCAGAATGAATTGCGTGCCTTTGCCGAAATCCTCCATCTCATACACGCCGAGCGGGCCGTTCATCACCACGCATTTGGAATTGTCTATGGCCTCCACATAGCGGGAGACTGTCTGGGGGCCGATATCCCATATCTGGCCCTTTGATATGGCGCTCGTTTCGCAGTTCACCCGCCTCATATCGATGGACAGGCCGACATCCACCGGAAGCATTATCTTGTCCCGATGAGTATCGAGAAGCGCCTTCGCCTGCGGTATGAAATGCTCCAGGCCAGCGTTCTTGATGTAATCCTTGGAATCCCCGATATTTTTTCCATCTGCGGAAAGGAATATGATAGAAAGCGCGCCGCCAAGGAGTATCTTCCTGGCCCGGTTCTCGTCCAGCCATTTCTTCATGACTGAGAATGAGTCCTCGACTTTCGAGCCTCCGAAGATGAATGTGACGTCCTGGCATTTCTTGACCTGCTCGAGCGCCTCGACCTCGGCGGCGAGGACATCGCCGGCGAAACAAGGTATCATGTGCGAGAATCCGACGACTGATGAATGCTTGCGGTGAGCCACAGATAGCGCATCCAGGACGTAATAATCCACGATGGGGGAAAGATGATGGACTATCTCGCCGAGGCCGTCCTTGTGGCCGGTCTCGCAGGGGAGGAAACGGACATTGTCAAGGACGAGTATGTCGCCGTCCTTCATCTGCTTTATGGCTTTCTCGGCTTCTGCCCCTACGACGTTCGCTATGAAGAACACATCATGGCCGACCTTGTGGTGCAGGAGCCTCGCATGCTGCTCCAGGCCGATGAAATCGTCATGGCCTTCGCGCCCCTGGTGCGAGAGAACTATCACGCGAGCGCCCCTTTGGCTGAGCTCCTTTATCGTGACCGCATGCGCGTTGATGCGCGCGCTGCCGGTTATCTTCCCGTTCTCCACAGGGGAATTGAGGTCCACCCTCACGATTATCTTCTTCCCTTTGACATCCACATCGCGGATTTTCCTCATGCAGACCACATCGGATAAAAAATTCATCGAAGACGGCTTACCAACGTGATGGTGGGCGCGCGGAAAACTCCCCCCTCCCGTTTTGAATCGCGCTGTTCATCCCTTAGCTTTCCGTTCTGCTTGTTCCGCCAGCCCGTTCATTCCTTGCTTTCCGTTCCGCCCGCTTCGTTCGTTGCGGAAACGGGTGTAGTTGGCGTTGTCGTCGCGCTTGCCGACGCTTTCGCCGCTGCTGCCGTCCTCCACCTCGCTTTGGAAGGGCAGTTCGGATCCACGCACATGGTGTAATGCGTCCTTCCTTTTTTAACGCTCACCATGGGTTTCCCGCAGTCAGCGCAGGCCCGGTTGGCCGGCTTCACAAGAGCGCCGTAGGGAAGCGGGTAGGTGTTCCTGCACGCAGGATACCCGTAGCACCCGATGAACTGGCGCTTGTCCTTCATGTGGATGATGCGCAGGTTCTTGCTGCACTTGTCGCACGGGCCGAGGATGCTCTCCTGCTGTTCGGTGACCTTCAGCGCCTCCAGCAGCTCTTTGCCTATCTTGGCTTCGTTGCTTTTCCATTTTGAAAGGATGCTGGTAAGTATCTCCTTCCCTTCGGCAATGACCAGCTCCCTCTCGACTTTGCCTTCCTGGATGCCTTCCATCTCATCCTCGAGTTTGCGCGTCAATTGTTCATCCAGGATCTCGGGTGCGTATTTCTCCAGGACCTCGCAGACCTTCAGGCCGAAGTCGCTCACTTCCAGGGATTTGCCGTCCACATATCCGCGTTTGAAAAGCGTGTCCACTATGACGGAGCGCGTGGCCTTGGTGCCGAGGTGGCGGTCCTCAAGCTCCGATACCAGGGATGCCTGGGTATAGCGTTTCGGGGGCTTCGTCTCCTTCTTGGCCTTCTTCTTGTCTTCCAGCGCGACCTTCTCGCTCTCAGCAAATGCAGGGAGCTCGACATCCTCGCTCGTATAATACGGTCCGTAGAACTCTATCCATCCTTTCTCAGTTATCCGGCTTCCTGAAGCAGCGTACTGCTCGCCTCCGGATTCCGCGATTACGCGCACGCGGGCCTTCTTCGCCTGCGGAGCGAAAGCGGAAAGGAATCGCCGGACTATCAAATCGTAGAGCTGCTTCTCGGCTCCGTCTATCTTCCCTTTCTGGCCGGTCGGGTGGATGGCCGGGTGCGCAGGGTCGTCCTTCTTTCCCTGGATCGGGGTGAACCACTTGTTCTGCGTTATCATCTTCGCGATAGATGCGTATTCGTGATGGCCTGCCAGCGCCGTGATGATATGGGGCAGGTTGATGGACGGCGGAATCTTCTGCGACGAGGTCCTCGGGTATGTTATCAACGAGGCTTCGTACAATGTCTGGGCGAGCTCCAATGTCCTCGATGGCGAGAACTTGAAGAGCCGGTATGCCTCCACCTGCAGGCTGGTAAGGTCGAAGTTCGGGGATGGAGGGATGACTTGCTCCTTCCTCTCCACACTAACGATCGCGCCGTCGTCTTTCGTGCGCTCGAGCGCGGTCTTCGCCTCCGCTTCGTCGAGGAACCGCCCCCGGGCGTGCGTGAATTCCGTGTCCTTTATCTTGACCGTCAGCTCCCAGTATGGGCTCGGCACGAAGGCGCGGATCTCTTTTTCAAGCCTGCATATGACTTCCAGCGCCGGGCCTTGCACACGTCCGATGGACAGCACGCGGTAGCGCGAAGCGGCGCGCATCGCGCTCATGAGCCCTCTCGATAGGTTGATACCGTAGTACCAGTCGAGAATATGGCGCGTCTCGCCTGCGTATGCGTTGTTGTAGTCGAAATCCGTGCAGTTCTCGTATGCCGATACAAGGTCGTCCTCGGTGAGGGCTGAGAATTTCATCCTCTTGCCTTCGCGTATCGTGGTCGCGAACCTGAAGACATTGTAGGCTATCGTCGAGCCTTCCACATCGTAGTCGCAGGCCGAGACGAATACGTCCGCCTTCTTCGCCAGCTTCTGGATGGTATCCACGTATGCCTTGGTGTAATCCGCTTTCTTGGAAGCGCGGTATGCCGGCACCCATTCTATATCGAATACAGGGTAGGTGTTCGACTTCTCTTTCTCGACCAACGTGTAGATATGCCCGACGGCAGGGGCTATCACGATCTCTTTTCCGTTGTGGGTCGTCTCATAGTATGATACCCCATTATGCGATTTCCTTACGATGTTGCCTCCGTCTCCGAGGGCATGCGCGATCTTTTCAGCGACTTTCGGTTTTTCTGCTACGACTAGGTCCATATGAATCGCTTGCTTCTTGAAATGCCAAGGAATAAATATATTACTAAGATATAGTTATATTTGATAGTAAAAAATATACGGCAAAGGACGGTTAATGGCCTGATTCGGGCAAAGACGCGCTTTGCTGAGAATGGAAAGGGCACTTTCTTTTGATGAGGTAATCATGATGGGCGGACGAGGTTTCAAGAGGCACGAACTGCATGTTGGGGAGAAAGCGGTATCCTGCAACCCGGGATTGATACTCAAGATAGGTCCGGACGGAACGAAAGCCACTGTCAGCATCGCGAAGGGCGATCCTCTCCTGGAAGCCCAGGCCGGACGGGCATCGGAGCCTCAGTCGAAGAAATTCAGCCTGACGAAACTGAAACCGGATATCCTGATAGGATTCGTCGAAGAGGGAGGGGATCCTGCTTCTATGGCAAAAAGGTTCGGCCAGATAGTCGACGGGGCGAAAGCCGGGAATTCCCACTGCCTCACAGCCATTCTCAGGATAGCAAGCGTTTTCAAGGACAAGGGGATTCAGGCTGATGCGGGGGACATCCTTCTTGAGCGCTTCGGAGACAAGGACGGCGTCCTGCTTTATCTGGCGATACGGTGCCCGAGCGGGGCGATAAGAACCAAATCGGTCCGGCGCATGGCAGAGAACAACAAGGAATACCTGCTCGAACTCGCTTCGAAAGAATCGGGATATCCGGACACCAGGATGGAGGCGAAAAAACTCCTGGACGGGGGAGTATGAAGCGGATAAGCGGCGCATCGTAATCATCTTTGCCAAAGCCACTGTTTTTATCATTTCCCAATCGAAAAGCATCTCATGGCACTCAAACACGAATACGAAATCAAGGACATTTCTCTTGCCGAGCAGGGAAGGCTCAACATCTATTACGCCGAGACAAAGATGCCGATAATGCTCAATATCAGGGAGCGGTTCAGGAAAGAGCTCCCGTTCCGCGGCATGGTCATCGGCCTCGCTCTCCACGTCACCAAAGAGACGGCGGTTCTCGTTCGGACGCTGATAGCCGGAGGCGCTTCTGTCGCGATAACCGGGTGCAATCCGCTATCCACGCAGGATGATGTCGCTGCTGCTCTTGCGCAGGAAGGCGTGAACGTCTTCGCTAAGAAAGGCGAGAGCAGGGACGAATATTACAAGTACATAGAGAAGGTCATTTCTTATTCTCCGGATATAACAATCGACGATGGATGCGACCTCGTGACCGCGATACATACCAAACACACCGACAAACTGGCGAAACTCATCGGAGGGTGCGAAGAGACGACGACCGGCGTGATAAGGCTGAGGGCCATGGAGCTGGACAAGGCGCTCAAATGCCCGATGATAGCGGTGAACGATAACAAGACAAAGCATCTCCTGGACAATTATTACGGAACAGGGCAGTCAACAATCGATGGAATCCTCAGGGCGACAAACACGCTTATAGCCGGCAAGACCTTCGTGGTCGCAGGATACGGCGATTGCGGGAAGGGATTGTCGCTCCGAGCGAAAGGGTTGGGAGCGAATGTGATTGTGACGGAGGTCGACCATTTCTGCGCATTGCAGGCGAAACTGGATGGGTTCCGCGTGATGCCGATGGAAGAGGCTGCCCCGCAGGGAGATATCTTCGTGACTGTCACCGGGAACAAACACGTGATCCGTCTCGAGCACGTCCGTGCCATGAAGGATGGCGCGATAGTCGCGAATTCCGGCCACTTCGATATCGAGATAGATGTCGCTGCGATAGAGAAGGCGGGGAAGAAGAAAAAGATCAGGCCGTCCCTGGACGAGTACACGATAAACGGGAAACGGGTTTACCTGTGCGCGGAAGGCAGGCTAGTCAACCTCGCAGCCGCAGAAGGCCACCCATCCGAAGTCATGGCGACATCTTTCGCCGGCCAGTCGCTCGCCTGCGAATACATAGTGAAGAACAAGGGCAAGCTGAAAGCAGGAGTGCACATGCTTCCCGAAGAGATAGATGGAAAAATCGCTGAATTGCAGCTCGCTGCGCTCGGTGTCAAGATAGACACGCTCACTGAGGAGCAGGTGAAATACCTGGCGAGCTGGAAAGAGGGGACCTAGGCGACCACGATATATTAAAATACCGTCCCTGTATTATCAAAACCATGAGTTCTGAGAAAGATTATGACAAGCTACTCTCTGGCATATACGCCAACCTTCCGGAGAAAGTGACGAAGACGGAACGCTTCGAGATGCCGAAATTCGAGTTCTTCGTGGAAGGCAACAAGACGATTGTCAAGAACTTCAAGGCAGTCGCCGACAAGGTCAGGAGGGAGCCGGCGCTGATCGCAAAATACCTCTCCAAAGAGCTCGCCGTCCCGGTCGAGATACAGAACGACAGGCTCATACTCGCAAGGAAACTCACAGGGGACATCATCAACAAGAAATTCGAGGAATTCGTCGTGAAGCTGGTCATGTGCAGGCAGTGCAACAGGCCGGACACGCATATTGAGGAACTTGGCCATGGCCTGCGCCAGCTAGTCTGCGAGAGCTGCGGCGCAAGGACGGCAATCAGGTGAGATGTTTTGGCAGGATTCAGAGGACACCACAAACCGCATGGACGGCCGCCTTCCGCGCCGCTGAATGTAGAGGAGGAGAGGAGGAGGCTCAGGCTTCCGCATGAAGGGGAGACCTTGGGGATAGTCCTCGGCCTCATGGGAGGCTCCAGGATGCGCGTCGCCTGCAAGGATGGGAAGGACAGGATGTGCCGCATCCCAGGAAAGCTCAGGAACAGGATGTGGGTCAAGGATGGCGATGTCGTCATCGTCAAGATATTCGAGATACAGGGCGACACCAAAGGCGAGATAATCTGGAGATATTTCCCGCTCCAGGCGAGATTGCTGAAAGAGGAAGGCCTCATCTGATTTTTTAGTATATTTTCTTGGGACAGAATCACCCCTATTTAATCAGTTCTTTCCATCTTGTTACGTATGGAGCTTTCAGCGGACCAATTATCTTTTTTCGAGCGCTGCGATGAAGCGAGAGAGATGGCGCTATCGTTTCGCGAGCCTCTGATTGTCCATCATTACGACGCGGACGGGGTGAGCGCCGGGGCGATAGTGGTGGGGGCGTTCATCGCTGCGAACCATCCATATCGACGGGAGTGCATCAAGAAACTGGATGACGAGGCCATCGAACGCTATTTGAAGGACGGCGAGCGCGAAATCATTTTTGTGGATCTCGGTGGCGGGAACAAACGCGTGAACGAGCTCAAGGATGTCGTGATAATCGACCACCACCAGACAGAAGGCATCGAGAAGATGCAGGCCAACCCCCTGCTCTTCGGGATAGACGGCGGGGATGAGCTGAGCGCTTCAGGGACTGCGTATTGCGTCTTCAGGCAGCACCCGGAGCTCGGCATCATCGGCGCCATCGGCGATATGATGACTCCGCTTCGGGGCATGAACAGGTGGGTCCTTGAAGAAGGAATCAAATCCGGGGAAATCGCAATCGAGAATGATTTACGGCTCTATGGGAGATACTGCCGGCCTCTTGTCCAGTTCCTGGCATATTGCGACGACCCGTACATCCCGGGGATATCGTACAAGGAAGAGAAGGCGATGGAGCTCCTTCTTGAATTGCGCATACCTTTGGAGAAAAAAGACGGGACGAAGCGGATGTATTCCGATCTCGACCGCGAAGAGAAGACCAGGCTCGTGAGCGCGCTAGTGCGCCTTCTTTCGGGTGCGAACCGCAAGTCGGTCGAACTTGTCGGAGAGAGCTATATCCTGCCGAAACGCCCCAAGGATGAGACGTTCGAAGCCAACGAGTTCAGCACATTATTGAATGCCTGCGGAAGGCACGG
>CAILMU010000128.1 GCA_903835325.1 uncultured Microcaldota archaeon
AGGCGGATTTTACTGAAATCCTCGATATAACGCTTGTTATTGGAGGGCAGCTCGGACTCATTGAGGCGGCGGAGTTCATGCTCCAGATCGGTCTGATGTTTGTAAATGGTGTATTCGTTCATGCCTCAGGCTCTGAGATAGGTTCTATTTAATGGTCTCTATAAAATTCCGTGCTAGACCACCAAATATAAACCTAGGCCTGAATGCATCTCGACAATCCCCTAAGTTTTTATGTTTAGACAAAAAACGAGAACTGCTTTGATAATCGACGGAAAACATGTTCAAGACTATAACAAAAAACTATATGCAGGGGAAGAGATTCGAACTCTCGAACGGACTAACCGACCAGGCCCTGAACCTGGCGCCTTTAACCGCTTGGCTACCCCTGCGTGATAAAATATATTCGGAAGATATTATCGTCACTCGAGTTTTAAAATCTCCAGTTTCAGTCGCTTTCCGCTTCCATCTTGCCGAACTCTATCGGCTGGCGGGTATAGACGTTAGAACCAGAGGGCACGTTCTTGTTTACCACGACGCCCGAGCGTATCCAGCAGTTCGAGCCGATAAGCTTCCCGGGCATGGTGCAGGAGAGCACTCCGAATTTGGTTTTGTCTCCCACGATGACGCCGAGCTTGTTCCGCCCCGAGTTCGCCCATCCGCGCTCTGTCTGGACATTGATGTTCCCGCTGTCGAAACGGTAGTTCGCTATCTGGGTGCCGGACCCGAAATTCACGTCCTCGCCTATCACGCTGTCGCCGATATATGTGAGGTGCTTCGCATTCACATGATCGAGGAGTATGCTGCTTTTCACCGTGCTCCCGGGCCCTATCGAGCAGTTCTTCCCGATCGAATTGTATCCGCGCAGATAAGCGTTCGGGCCGATGACCGTTCCCGCTCCGATGTATGCGATGCCCTCGACATAGCTGTTGATTATCTTGGCACCGCTCTCCATGATGACTTTGCCGGCGATAGTGGAATTCTCGACGTGCTCGCTCCTCATATCCATCTTGGTGAGAAGCTCTTCGTTTGCTTCCAAGAGGTCCCATGGGTAGCCGATGTCGCGCCAATAGCCTTCCGTCACGACCGCTTTGGCTCCGACGAAAAGGTCGACTATCTCGTATTCGCCGCGGGAGGATTTCGAAAGTTCGCGGATATCGGAGAATATAGTCGGCTCCATGCAGTAGATCGAGAGGTTGGCGAGATCGGATTTTGGGTGCTTCGGCTTCTCCTCGAATATGCTCACCTTGCCGTTGGATAATTCCACGACGCCGTACGCATGCGGGTTCGATACTTTCTTCACGGCGAGTGTTATCCTGCCTTCGTGGCCGTCGATTACCGCCTTTATCACAGAAGACTCGGTCACGATGTCGCCGGCCAGGACCACGAATGTGTCCTGGACCATCTTCTCGCAGGTGCGGACGGCCGCGCCTGTCCCGTTGTCAGGGCCCTGTTCGATGAATGAGAGATTTATCCCGAGCTCTTTCTTGACTTCGGCCCTCGAAAAATATTCGATGATTTTGTCTTTCAGGTATCTGACGACGATTATGGCTTCGGTGATGCCTGCTTTCTTGGCTTCGATGAGAAGATGATGCAGTATCGGTTTCCCTGCAACAGGAAGAAGCACTTTCGGCCTCGTCTCGGTAAGGGGTTTCAGCCTGACGCCTTCTCCCGCTGCCATAACTATCGCTTTCATGGAGGGATTAGTCGCGGATAGGTAATAAAAACAGCACGCCAGTTCTCAGTATAAATCACTATTGTTTATAAACTATAACATACATAATAGTATTATGCTTGCCACAAAATCACTCGCGTTCAAGGATGGGAAAGAGGCCAAGAGACCTGAGATAACCAAGAGGCTGCTTTTCTGCGAATTGAATGCCGGGAAGAATGTTGCGAAAGCATCGAAAGACGGCTCATGAGCGCACGGATTTTTTTCTTACATATTAAATTATAAATAATCACATATATATCTGGCTATATGCGCGATAGGAATTTGGTCGGTGAGAGTCATCCTGATTTTATCAAATCCAAAGCGCAGATCATCGCTTTCTCAGCGGCTTTGGCCGTGATACCGCTCGTTTCATGCATCCAGAAAGACGGCCGGCAAGCGAAGGGCGGTGCGGATTCGCTCGAACCTGTAACCGAGCAGAAAGCGCATGAGAATGATTTGAAGAAGGATATTTCCCGGCTAGGAAAAACTCTTTTGCCCATAGGGAAAACATGCAGATTGGCCGGCAATGACCTGGAATATGCAGAATCCGACAAAAGCGAAAAGCGCGTGTTCGGGGTGCTCAGAGACACTGATACCGCCCGTGATATCGCATGCAAAATCAGAGGCCAGCTTATACTGACCAAGGATAGCTTGATCTCCATCACCAAAGAGGATGTAAAAGATGGCGGGGGCGACGTATCGCTTTCAATGGAAAAAAGGACGCACCGGCTTGCGAGGAAGGACCTGAGACCGTATATCGGGGCGCACGGGGAAGGATTTATCGCGTGGGCGCACTCCGAAGACAGCGTTTTCCTCCTCTCAAGGGACAATGTCCTCAGGAAGATGAAGGCGTTCGAGAGATCGGATAGCATGGAGGAATATGATATCAAAGATGATATCGTAGGCGCCAAGATGGTTTTCCATTCCGGTGCCCTGCTCATGGCGATGGCTTCGGGGAAGCTGAAGATGGGGCGGTTCTTGAGTGGGAAAGCGGAATTCTTCGAGATGCAAATCCCGCCAGCAGGAGACGGCGCGGATTTTTTCGATTGCGGGCAAAGCTTATGCTTCGGAAAAGAAGGAAAAAGAGAAATCGAAATGATTGTGGGAACTGAAGGCGTCTCCTTCTCGCTCAGGATGCTTTAAACTTCGTGTGTCCTCATATTCCTGAAACGGACAGTATTATCCCCATAATTCATCATCCGGTTCAGGTAAGATGCGGTGACCTCGCGCGTCCCTTCGCCAGTCACTTCCTTTGCCGCGATGCCTTCGAATTTGGGCGAGCCTGCTTTCAATGCGTTCTTCAGAGCCACAGCGACGCTCAGGACATCCCCGGAATCCAGCCTCTCCTTGTTGAGGAGCGGCGCATCCATCGTGACGACGAATGTGCGGTCGCCGACCCTGAATGTGTAATCATAAACTGTCTTGCGCGCCTCTTCCTCTTTGGGGGCTGGTGCCATCCTCGCCGCGACCGGTTCGGCTGCCGGCATCTTCTTCGGCACCATAGCCAGCATCTCCTTCGCTTCCCTCTGCTTCTCGATCGTGCCACGGGAGCCCAGTATCGGGATCATCCCCGGGTCCATGCCTTTCTGCACATTGCCCCAGTTGTTCGCGACCGCTTCGACATCCTCTTGTTTGATCTTTGCGTTCGTGATCGTGACATCCTTCCCGCTGCGCATCGTTTTCGCCAAGCGGATTATCTCCTGGGCATCCTCACGGCTGTACGGGTGGCCGGTGAATGTGCGGGGGGTTATCGACTGCCCCTCTCCGACACGGGCTCCCATCCGGAGAGCCGCTCCAGCAGGCGCTTGGGTCTGCGTTATCTGCCGTTCCATAAGCGTATTGAGCATCCTCTCTTCCACGGTCAATGGCTTCTGCCTTTCAACGGGCATCTTTTCACCTTTTTTTAAAGGTCGCACTTTTTGCAACCATCCCCTACTATGTACTATAACACGTATTGTTGGATAGGTATTAAATACCTCTCGATGCGCGAACTCAGGAAACGGCGCCATCATTGGTTTTTCCCACATTAAAACGCCAGAAACATGGGACTAACAGGAATGGTTATAAATCATAACATATAAATCAAATTACATGCGTCAGCACGAGACTATGTTCAAAAGAAGCCAAGCAACGAAAATGACTGCTGATTCTGCATTCGAAAAAAGCAGGAGAGCGGCCTTCATCGGCCTCGCTATGCTCCCTTTTTTTACCTGCTCAAATTCCGCGCTCGGAGTCAGCAGCAAGGATTCGGCATTAGATCGATTCGCACGCCGGGCCCCGATGATAAGCATGGATCAGGGGAGCAGGGATTCGAAGTGCTATGTTCACGATAAAGACATCTTTTTCAAGAGGAACGGAAAGACGGACGTGACCGAGAACCTCCTCAAAGATGGGGAGCACCCGGTTGAGAACGGCGTGAAGTGCACCAACCAGACCGTCTTCGTATTATTGGATTCCAAGAGGCTCCTTGTCATCAGGAAGTTCGATGGTGAAGGGCATGAAAGTTCGGGCAGCATCAGCCAAAGCGTCGGCGGAATCATCGACAGCTGGTCGATACCTGGATTGTTCAACCAGGATTTCAGGACCACCAAGAAGCCGTTTGCCACGGACATGAAAGTGAACGACGATGGCGCCAATTTCGTGACTGAAGACGGCGTGCTCGTCTCGATACCCACTTCAGGAGACCTGAGTATCGTGAAGACCCAATTGTCCGCCCGCCTGGAGCAGCCGATGCTCGAGGTATGGAAAGGATTCGTCGTCGTCGCCCCCAATCCCGGGCACCTGATAATCGCGAAAAGGACCGGCGATACCATGGACGTGCATTATTCACGGATACCGAAGAATGCGCATTCAAACGGCTTCCACCTTGAAGGCGACAAGGAGATGTTCGGCGACATGGAGCTGATAAAGACAGGGGATACACCCCTCGAAGTCAGGGCCATAAGGTCGCCGCACATATTCAGCAGCTCTAGGTGAGCAAGAGAAGGACATAAAGCAAGGGCTGGTTCTAAGAAAAATAGGGAAAGAGAAAAAACAAAAAGCGCAAAATCTATTTCATTGCCACGAACGTGAATGTCACGGTCGGCATATCCAGGAGCTGGGCGAGCGTCTTCCCTCCTGCGCCGCTAGGCTGCGAATTGAGGATATTCGGCGGGTAGAGGCTCCTGTCCAGGATAAGGCCTTTGTTGATGGCATAGATTCGGTCGTCCTCTTTTTTCGTCAACGAACCAGGGAGCA
>CAILMU010000129.1 GCA_903835325.1 uncultured Microcaldota archaeon
ACAAGTCCAAGGAAATCGTCAAATACGACCCATCTCCCTCCCTGCACGAATTGGTTCATGATGCCGGTTTCGCGGATGAATGTTGCCAGATAATAAGTCAATACGTTGCCCAATCCGATATGAGGGTTAGTTCCATACGCGATCTGGGCAAGGAGGGCTATCTTCTCTCCTGTGTAATCATCCCGTACGATTTCGCGTATCGAATCCTCCCTCATCTGGGCCCCGTGGGCCGCTTCATGCATTAGCGCCATGATGAAAATATCCATCCTCGGATCCTGCGAATCGCACCTTTCGACCGCTTTCCGTGTAATAGCGATGGCTTTGCCGGTCTCCTCGAGATAAGCCTTGGCCCCCGCTTTCCCATGCCTTTTCTCCACCATAAGGTAGTTCAAGGCGAAGGCGGGGTTGAGCGGGCCGCTCCCTTCCCCGTGGAAGCTCCGGAATGCGCCGAGCATCGCATCCTCCGAATCAGGATGCGCGGCTATCAGCGCCCTGCTAATCTCATATGTCCTGGATATCTCGCCTATGCCGAAATCCAGTTTCATCCCTTCCGGGATTTCCTTGATGAGCGAGAAGCCTTTCGGGTCCATGGAAGCAAGGGTTCCTATCGTTATCCCTCCTGCATGGCCAGGGAGTTCGGCTAGCGAGGTCCCGAAGAGGACCGGGAACCTTTCCACCACAACCAATTCGCAGCAGCGCGCCGAGATGCTTGCTTTCGCATCCGGAAGCTCGAGCTGATAGCTTATCGTCTTATGGGTCAGCGTATCTGTGGAATTGATATAATGCCTGGTGCCGGCGGATACGGTTACCGATGGGATCGGAGCAGAGCCTTTCCTCTCTTCTTTGCAGCCGCTTGCCGATGCTCCTATTGCGAGCGAGACGGCGAGCGCCGGAGCGAGCAGGTATTTGGAGAATCCAGCCCTGCAAGTCTGCTCCCTGGCAGTCCTTCCTGATTCGGAGGGATGGGATTCTGGCTTATTGTGCATATATATGTATATATATGGAAGTATTTTAATCGCTATCCTTTGGGCCTCCCCATGATGGGTTGATGATGGCCTGGGTGTAGATAACGATTAAATAGCTTGGCAGGTAAAACTTGGTTCGGGCTAAACAATGGACGTCGCAACATCAAATATCAACAAACTCGTTTCACTCACCTTCGATGAGGACCCGGCAGTCCGCAAACAGGCCGCCAAATCGCTCGGGGAGATAGACGACCCGGCAGCCATCTTCGCTCTGGTAGAACTCAGCTACGACAAGGATCCATCGGTCCGCGAGCTCGCGATACAGAAACTCGACAAGCGCAAGCAGAGCGAAGCCGAAGTGATGTCCTTTGCAGAGATATTCTCATCCGGTTCGAAACCGGAGAAGCCGGACGAGTTGTCCGAACCTGTCGCCGAGCGCAGGGAGAAGGTCCTCAAACCGATAGCCCAGCTTTTCGAGAGGCATCTTGGCAAGGAGAAGGCCGAGATGGTCAAAAGCAAGATGATGCCGACGATAGAGAAGATTTATCTGAAGAACATGGAGGCGACATCCGGAGACAGGAGGAGCCATGAGGAGTCGGGCCGCAAGGCCATGCAGGAGTTCCTGACAAGCTACCTCGAAGTCATCTCCGATATCGGCCATATAGATTCTTCCGAACCGCACCAGCACCCCCAAAGCAAGCGCGAGATGCGCCAGGCGAAAGAGGCTGCGAAAACCGCGTCGAAGCCCCAGAAAGAGGCTGCGCAACCCCCATATGAATCAGAGCCCCCGAACAGGCCGGATTCCCCTGATGATGCTGCTGCAAATCCGCTCTCGCAGGAGCTGGAAGTCGTGGGAAAGAACACCTCGAACAACATGTCATCCGAGATATCTGCTATAGAAGCCCAGGAGTCTGTCGAGATAAAGGAGCAGGAGGGCATCGAGCACCTCCCGGACACGTTCTTCAAGAAGGCCTACGAGATAATGATGCTCTCCGGGGGCGACGAGAAGCTGATGAAGAGCGAGATGAACCGGATGATACTCGATGCCACTCGCGAGATAGGCCTGGCATTCCGTCTTGCGAAGAAGAAATTCAAGGAGACCAAGATAACGAACATCACGAAAATCAACGACGGCATGCGCAACATCAACACAGAGTCGCTGATGGTGAAGAACATCGAGGAGCTGCCCTTCCAGAAGACCAAGACAAAGAGCGGCACGATGGCGAGGATAACCGTCAATGACGACGGGGGCAACGAGGGCGTCCTGTATCTTTTCGATGGGCGCTGGGGATCCCTGCAGAGCGGGTCCCGGGTCAAAGTCATGCGCGGGATGGCCAAGACATTCCCGTCCCATGGCGAGACGGCGCTGGTTCTCGGCAAGAAGGGGAGTCTTTATATTGTTTTGTAGCGATAGTGTTATCGAACTTGTTCTATGGTGAAAGTATGGAAGCAACAAAATTCGAAGTCGCCCGCCTCATAGGCGCAAGAGCCCTGCAGCTCTCTATGGGAGCCCCGCCGCTCATCAAGGTGGACAGCGAGAAGATGACATTCATCCAGATCGCCGAGGGCGAGATGAAGAACGAGGTAATACCGCTCGTGGTTTTGCACACTCCGATGAGAGAAGCGGCGTGAATTTTAAAAAATCTAATCCGTAGGTATCCCGCCAGTCAGATTTATCTCGAACCCTTCGCCGGCCACTCTAAGCAGAATCCTTTTCTTCGCATCCACCCATTCATATTGCGGCATCGAGTCGCTCGCATTGACAAGGACGACATAAGCCATGCGGTTCTGGTACGTATCGGTCCTCAGCACGCGGTAGTTGGTCTGGGCTATAAGCTGGGCAGAATTCGCGTTATACGACATCACGGTCGATGTGTTCCAGCGCCATCCATCATGGAGCGCCAGCATCCATGGCCGAAATAGCAAAATCATCGGCTCATTGAACTCCGAATTGTACCCGCTGCTGTCCATCCCGTATTTATCGAGGCAGACGGCCTTGATGTCCTTGCTGTTCATGAACTGCACCATGGTGCAGTTGCGGCTTTGGAAAACATCGAAAGTGGCGTTTATCTGCGTATTGTTGTACCAGAAGCTGTATGTATATTCCTCGCCATCCCTGATCTGAAGCTCCGTGTTCTTCTGCAGCGGGTCTTCCAGATAAACCAGGTGCGCCTTGTCGAAATCCGGTTTGAAGGTGAAGGCAGAGTAACCCATGATTCCGATAAGGACGACCATAGTGACGATGCCTATCGTGAGGGGTTTCGCGAATGTCAGCAGGCTCTTCCCCTCTGCAGGGGCCGTGTTCTTAAGTGCCATATCGGTCTCCTAAAGTTCCATCCTCGCGATCCTGCCTCATTGCTTTGTGGCTATCTGGCCGAACTTGGCATATGGTTTGGTGGTCGGGCTCTCCAGCCTCTCGAATACGACCTGCGATACCCTCATGCCGCTATGAAGCCTGATGGAGAACGGCGCGAGGTTCACAATCTCGAGCACCTGGCGGTTGTCGCTCCCCGGTTGCACCAGGGCGCTTGTCGTGTGGATTATCAGGCCCATCCGGGCGTACCTGCTCCTGCCCTCCAATCTCCCCATGATGTCGTCCGGGAGGGTTATCCTCTCCATGGTCTTCCCCAGGCAGAGCTCTCCTGGTTTCAGCACCATCTCCCTGCCCTTCTTCAAGAGAAAGCATCTCTCGAAACCGGTATCCCGTAGGTCCACGGAACCGTGCTTCGAGCATTCCTTCCTGAAGCAATACCAGTCCGTGCTGAGGGTGAGATCCACGCTCGCCGGACCTATCTGTTCGGCTTCCAGGGGCGCAATCCTTATCCTTCCGCTTTTCAGCTCTTTCCTGATATCCTGGTCTGAAAGGATCATGGTCTAATATCAAGCATTTTGATTTTTATTCCCTCCCCAGCACTTCATTCTGAATGGACGAGCGATTCATGGCCCTGATAGAAAACATCCGCAAGAAGCAGAATCTATTGCGGGCAAGGGCGCTCGGCTTACGGAAAGAGAAACCGAATCTCGTGAATCGCGTGGATGCCATCCCCGAAAAATCGCTCTCGATATCCGTATGCGCTGTCGATGGCGGCCTTTTCGCCATGCGCCTTCACGGCTCGGATGTCGTCGCAACGCGCGCGGTCGGAGTCCATTTTGTGTATCAGGGCTCGAAACTGGAACGGTTCGAGCATTTCCCCTCTAAAACCGTCGAACCAACAATCGAATTCCGCAGCGCCCTGGACGAGCATGAGGCGAACGTGTTCAAATCGCTTGTAAGGCTGAAGCACGAACTATCCTGCGCGATTTCGCTCCTGGAGAAATACTCGCCAAACCTCCTCCTCATCGACGGCTCCCTCTGGACAGTCCCATCCGACCGTCCCCAGTCCGAAAGCGAGCTCGCTCCGTTCTACTCGGAAATCGTTTCGCTTTACAAAACTCTCTTCTCGCTGTGCGAGCAGAAAAAAACCAACCTCTGCGGCGTCATCAAGGATTCACGTTCCAGAAGGCTCGCCAAAGAATCGGGCCTTGACTGCTCGGATACGGTTCTCTGTGATTACCTGCTCGAAGCCGGGGAGAGGACCTCGTTCTTCCCATATTTCGAGGAGAACCAGAAAGAGCCGGAAAGCTTCTCGGACAGGCTGAAAATCTTCTATCTGAAGCCGTCCGACCAGGATCTTCCGCTGCGGATAGAGTTTTTAGCATCGAACGATTCGAACGAGACTATTAATTTGGAAAATGAGCATGTCGCATCGCTTATCCTATCCTTGTCATCCATCAGCGAAACATTCGCCTACCCGGCAATCCTCGTCGAAGCCGACATGTGCGCAGCCATGGACGCTAACGAGATAGACCATATCCAGAACCAGCTTCTCCAGTCAGATATCCGCCCTTTGAGGCGCAATTCCAGGCCCTTCAGGTAGTCGTATAAGAATAAAAATTGTGCGCATCACGTTCTTTTCCGGATGAGGGGCAGGCGGCTCACGCTCCGCAAGGAGTGAGGAAGTTCTGCCCTCCGCGATGGATAAACTTGGCTTTAAGGGCCGGGGACTGCTACAGAAACGATACCCTCCGGGGATGAAACGCGTAGTCCTTTATCCGATGACGGAGCAAGACGGTTTCCCGTCGCTCCCTAAAATCCGCAAGGATTTTTGGGCCCTTCGGACGCACAAGCGGCCGATGGGTAGTCAAATGCCGCCCCGATCTAGTATCGGACCACAGAAGGCAGACTATGCCCCTCATCTTTAGATATTCTACATCAGTCTACTCTCTTACGCCCACTAGACCTTCTTTAGGAGCACTAGAAGTCGGTGGACCCCGGTCTGACTTGGGCCACCGAAGTCGGGACGGATTTTTCTCTCGAAAATAATCTACTCGAATATATCCCGCTTCCCGAACACCCAGATATCCTCTTTCATCAATACGGATTCGTAGTTCCTCATAGAATTGGAGAACTTCCCGCGGATGTCGTTCATCGTCGCTGTGAAATCCTCATAGCTTTTACAGACCATCTCCAGCTCTACATCCCAACTTGAGATCTGGCGTATCAGATAGACGATGCTCGGGTGCTCTTTGGAGTACTCGAACAATCGTTTCTCATCAGTTTTCGAGAGGTTGTTGAAGTATAGGAACGCCTTGAAGAACACAAAACCGAGTTTTGTGTGATCCACGGCAGTGCGGAATTGGATGATGTTTCCTTTCTCCTCGAGTTTTTTCATCCTTCCGCGCACGATATCGACAGACGACCCGGTCTTTTTGGTCAGTTCGACAAGCGGTATCCGTCCATCATTCAATAAGATGTTCAGGATTTTCTTGTCCAAGTCATCTATCTCGTTTTCCACCACATCGTCAGAGAACATCGCAGAAGAGCCGTAAGCGCCGATGTTTTCGCCGTTTTCGAGAAGATACTTCTTCTTGTACTGCCTGACATTTACCAATACGCCGGTATCCCTCTTGATTATCAGGTCCTTGAATTCCGAATAAATCCTGTTCTTGATGTCGTAGAATTCCTTGACATCCTTCGCGTAAAGTGTGGCATGCGCATCCCACACGCCGTCATTCACCCCTATCCAGTAGAGCCCGGGGAGCTTCTTCATGTATTCGAAGAACCTTTCCCTCTCTTTCGGTACATTAGCGAGCTGGAAATACAGCTTGAAGAACATATAGCCGTACCTGCTAGGGTTTATCGAGGTGATGAATCCTTGCAGGACGCCCTTCTCCTGCAACCGCTTGATGCGATAGCCTACCGATTCCCTGCTTCTTCCGACGATTTTGGCTATCTGGCTGTCGCTGATACGGCAATCCTTGTCGAGTTCGAACAGGATACGCTGGTCGATTCTATCAAGCTTTTCAGCCATAATTATGACATATATGTTTGATTTTATAAAAATATCCATTTTTGTCAGGAAAAATGATAAAATATTATATATACGTAAACAATCGCAATAGTTGTTTGAGGTGGATATTAATGAGCAAACAAATCATTTATCGTGAGGCGGTTCTGGCTGGGATAAAACCAGTGGATCTGGATAAACGGAGTTTCAAAAAAGTACCTATCGAGGAATGCTGGCGCGGCTTCCTTGATGTCACTCGGGAAAGCGAGGAGAGGAGCGCAGTGAGGCTGTACGGCGCATTCCTGCCCTCTGCGATTCTGGATCAGCACCGCAGGAGGACCGCAGTCGAATCATTGCTGGAAATCATGAAATGCGAAGACATTCCAGGCTATCACAAATGCGGGGATATCCTCGGCTGGGGGATAATGGAAGTCGACCATGAGAAAAAAATAATCAAGGCCTGGGAGAACGGCGACTACGGTTATTTGCCTGACGCGTTGCTCAAAGGCGCCCTGTCATCCTTCTCTCTCCCGGGCTATGAAATCGAAGTCGTCCAGCCATTCAGGCGCGCTGACCGGGCATATATCTCGGCGACGAAATGGTTCCTGGAGCACGGCCTTATCGGGGAAGGGGAATTCGAGCGATGAGGGGATTATTTTGAACCAGAGATCCGTAAGGCGTCCGAAAAAAGATAATCCTGCGGTTCCCAAACCAGGAGAGGCTGCCAGAAAACCTGCTCAGGCCATTTTAGGCGAAGGGATCATGGATTCCAAGCTCCGATTCCAAGAGGAAATCAAGAGGCGGGTGATGAAGGCAGTGAAGGAAAAGCCTCGTTACTATGATCGTAAACAGGATGTCGATCGCCTGATAAGTTTGGGCAAAGATTTCGCGGTCCGTTGCGCCCGGCAGTTGTCTGAAGATGGCGCTCACGAAGGAGCTATCTGGATTTATCAGAAACTCGGCATGAAGAATGAAATGGAGAAGGAAGCCAGGCTGGCCGATAATTGGGTCTTGCTCTGGGAACTTGGCATGGCCCGCGATGCGGTCGATTTCGCGAAAAAGAAGGCTATGGGTGGGGACTTCGGGTTCGCGGCATTCGTCTATGAAAGTATCGGGATGCACAGCGAGGCCATCCGGATGTACCATCTGGCCAATGAGCATCATGAAGAATTCGCGATTGCGAAGAAGCACGGCCTGGAAATCGATGTGGATCAATGCATTTCCGACCTGAAAGGAAGACGCATGTTCAGTTCCGCGGCGTTCTTGCTCAGAAAGGCAGGGCGGGAAGTGGAATACGCCCGGATGCTGGTCAAAGAATGCCAGGAGCCGGGCGCTATCAAAGATCCGAATTTGCCGCCTAACCCCTCGGGTGGCAGGGATGAGCACGACTTCATATTCTGTTCGGTCCTGGTCGCCTCCCACGGTGCGGCAGAAAAAGCCCTGGAGGTTTTCTTGAAGCATGGGCTTGTAGAGGATGCTGCCGGGGCATATGAGAAATTGTACCGTCATGAGGATGCCGCGAAGATGTTCGAAAAAGCCGGCATGATCGACAAGGCGCGGGAACTATACGTCCGCTATGTCGCATCCAAGCGCATCGAGGCGATACATGCGTATATCGAAGACGGGAAAACAGAAAAGCTTATTGAGATTGCAGAGGAGTTCGAGGCTAATCGGGACTCTCCCTATTGCGTAATATACGAACGCATCCCCCACCCTGCGCAAATAGCCGCTGTGATTTATGAGCTTCTGGGGTCAATCGAGAAGGCAATCGACTGTTATTCACAGGCAGGCAATTGGTGGGCTGCCGCCCATCTGGCGAAACTTTCGGGAGAGGCAAAACTCCAGGAAGTGATAAGGCGGCGTGTCGTAGAAATAGAAAAAGGTCGGATGTATAGCCACTTCGACAACGCATTCTTCTTTTCGGCGTTCGGTCGGGTTGGTCTGGCCAGGGAACAGTTCAACGCGCACCATAACTCCTACCCCGATAAATTCGAGTTCGCCTTGAAGCTCGGGCTGAAAGAAGAAGCTACCGATATCGCCATATTAAGGGGGGAATATAAAGCTGCAGAGGAGCTGATGGCCGATAAAAGGCATATGCATTCCATCACGTACGAGGTCGAGTATGGTAATGAATCTATTATATCCATCAGGTTCAATGACCGCGTCTGGGACTACAAGAAATAAGGAAGGGGAAATGGAAACCTAACCGTTTCGTTCATCTCTCCGCATAAAGCGGCTCGCTCCTTGCCGGGTGATCCGGCTGCGGCAGCCTGTTCGGCCCCGGGTTCCTGAGCGGCCAATACGTCTTCATTGACATCGAACCGGTCAGCCTCGCATAGAAATCAGTGATTTTATAGACGAGCGAACCATTGTCATTCGTCTGGCAACCGACCACCAGCGGAGTGTGGAACGAGTTCGTGATGGCGATTACCGCCTTCCCCTGTTCATTCTTGCAATCATCGAATTGATGAATCCCTATCCTCCAGTGCGCGCGCGTCTGTATCTGCTCAGGCTTTCCGTCCTGTCTGTCACCAAAGTGACTGGTTCGGCATCCGGCTTGACATGCTTGAGGACCTCGCTGAAGCCGTCGTAATCCCATTCGAGGAAAATAGTGTTCGCGACCTTCCCGTTCGGAAGCGGTGCGCTCTCAACGCCGACTCTTTTCGGCCTCTCGCCCGAGACCGCGATGCAGATGTTCTCTGAAATCGGTTCAGCCCCAGCGACCTTCGGGAGGTTGAGCCTCTCGCACGGGAGCTCGTTCCTGTGCTTCCTGAAATCATTGGCTTCATAGGCGCAGAATCCTGCCACCGCGCCAGCCACTACCGCCGCCGTGGCCACATTCCTCGCAGCCCTGGTTCTGAGGTTGAACGTCATGAAAAATATTTATGCATGTGTATATTTATAAAATACTGTGTTAATGAGGATTCGAACGTCTGACGTAAACATTCATGTGAGCTTCATATCCGCAGGCATGCCTTTCATCATGCCTTCTAATTTCTTGCGGAATCCCCTGTCCTTCTTGAAGCGGTTCATCATCTTCTCCATCTTCTCGAACTGCGAGAGGAACTCCCGCACCTCTTTCTCTGTGCATCCGGAGCCCTTGGCTATCCTCTCTATGCGTTTCGGCTGGCTTTTCAGGAGCGCTGCATCCTTCTTCTCAGCTTTCGTCATGGAGTTTATCATGGACTCGAATCTCTTGAGCTTCTCCTCGCTCTGCTGCACCATCTCTTTGGGCACATCTGATGCCCCGAGCATCGAGAACACATTGCCCAGAGGTCCGAGCTTCTTTGCGGCTTTCAATTGCTCGTAGAACGCCTCGATGGTGAGCTCCTCGGTCTCGAGCTTCTTGATGTCGGTTTCCTTGGATATCTCGGCTATCTTCTCCATCAGGGCCCCGATATCAGG
>CAILMU010000130.1 GCA_903835325.1 uncultured Microcaldota archaeon
CACCCTCACCAGCCAGCTCAAAACGGAGGGACTGGATGCAAAAGTCCAGGTGTACCAGACCACTGTCGGGGACAAGGCGGAGATAGAAGTGCCCCAGAGCCAGGACCTTGTGAAGGCCGAGTATCTGCGCAACAATTTCACGGCCCTGCTTCCGACGGTTTCAGACCTGGAGGTGAAGGCATACCGCGACCCGAACTACACAGCGCAGTTCAATGATGAGAACAAAAAGCTCAACGCGATAGCTGATCAGATGTTCACGCTCGCGAAACTGGACCGGAGCAAGATGAACATCACCGGCAGCAACGATTTGGAGAAATATTTCTCGAGCGCGTATTCGGCGGTATACAAGAATTACGAGCTATCTGTCTCGGCCCCCATCGACAAGTATGTGAAATACGATTCGATATCGGTCCAGACGGTCAGCCCGGTCCTGTCATCGCATTTCATCGGCCAGGCAGTGAACGTCGTATTATTCTGCGCCTTCCTTTCAGTCGTGCTCGTATTCCTGTTCTTCAGGGACATCGTCCCGAGCATCGCGGTCCTCACAGGGGCGTTCGCGGACATCACCATCGCCATGGGAGGCATGGGGATATTCGGCATACCCTTCACACTGCAGTCTTTCGCCGCGCTCCTCATGCTCATCGGCTTCTCCCTGGATACCGACATACTCCTGACAACGAGGCTCCTGAAACGCAGGGGCAATCCGCGGGACAACGCATATGACGCCATGAAGACAGGTGTGACGATGAGCATCATGGCCCTGGTCTCGTTCCTGGCCCTGTTCATCCTGGCGATGCTCACGCATATCGATACATATTACGAGATTTCAGCCGTGGCGCTTGCCGGCCTCGTCGGCGACATCGTGGCCACGTGGGGCATCAATGCCGTGGTGGTTCTCAACCACAAGGAGAGCATGGGTGATAAGTGATGGACTTCTACAAAGACAAGAAATTCATCTTCATGGTCGCGCTAGTCATACTCGCGGCAGCAGGCCTTGCGTTCTTCCCGAGGCTCTCGGGCTTGATACTCATCGGTTCGCTCATAGTCTTCGGGGCTTTCGCCCTTTCATGGAAAGAGCCCCACATCAAACTGTCCGGCATGGCGCTCCTGGTGCTTCTTGCGCTCCTGAACATATATGTGAACGGCGTCAAGTTCGGCATAGATTTCAGCGGGGGGACCAGGATCCCGGTCATACTCGACAAGGCGGTGGACGACGCCACGATGGGAGACCTTGTCCAGACCATAAAAACGAGGGCCAGCGTGCTGGGCCTGACGGAAGTGAAAGTGCAGGCGATAGGGAACACCGAGATAAATGTGGAGATACCGAGCAGTGACGAAGCCACGATAAGCCTCATCGAAACCACGCTCTCGCACCAGGGGGTCTATCAGGGGATAGTGGATGGGAAACTCGCTGTCAGCGGCGACCGCATCTTCTCAAGCTCCATCAAGCCCCTGGATTCGGCGGAGCTCACGCAGCAGGGAGCGGATTGGGGGGTAGCCTTCGCCGTGGACCAGGCTGGCGCCGAGCAGTTCGCGCAGTCAGCCAAAGGCAAGGCGGATTACCCTATTTACATGTACCTGGACCGTCCGCACGATGTCGCGATATTCTATGAGAGGGTCCAGTTCCACAAGGACATGATGGTGGATGCCGGAGAGAAGGAATCGCTGAAAGCGCTCAATGATGCGCTGAAATTCGAAGGGGATTCGATCCCGGTATATATCGTGGAGGATATGGGAGCCAATTTCAGCGCGCCCAACAACCACACGAAAGCGATAGTGTCGGCGAACATGTCCCAAGCGGGCAAAGACAGCATAGCTGCAAAAGGCTTCATCCTCGATGTCATCAACGCTTCGCAAATCACGCCGACATATTCACGGACCAGGAGCGGCGTCCTCATGCTCGAAAAGCTCGAGATAAGCGGGCTGCTCACAGCGCCTATCCTCAGCGGCGGCATCACTAACGGCATCCCCAACTACAACTACGTGGTCACGGGGAGCGTGCAGGCGACAACCGCCACGGCCAAAGCCTTGGAGGCCCAGAACCGGGTCAAAGAGATAGAATCGATACTCAAAGGCGGTTCTCTCCCGGTCCAGATATCGCTCGGCTCTCGGACTTCGCTTCCGGCGTCGCTCGGAGCCGAGTCGCTCCGCCTGAGCGTGATCGCCATCGTGCTCTCGCTCCTCGTAATCGCGATCCTGATCGGTTTGAGATACCGCGATATCGCGGCGACATTGCCGATAGTCCTCATCAGTCTGGCTGAATTCATAATCCTTGTATCCATCCTAGGCTCGTTCACGATAGACCTGGCAGCCATGGCAGGCATCCTGGCCGCTATCGGTGTCGGCGTGGATGCGCAGATAGTCATCACGGATGAATTGCTCAAAAAGGATGATGAGCACAAGACCAGCGAGAAGATAGATCTGGCGTTCGGCATCATCAAGACGAATGCCATCGTGGCGATATTCTCGATGGTGCCCCTGCTTTTCTCAGGCCTTGTCGAAGTGATCGGCTTCGCCATCTCGACGATACTCGGCGCGCTCCTTGGCTACCTCCTGACAAGACCGGCATATGCCGCGCTCGTGGAGAAGGTCCTGGATGCGGAGAAGAAAGGCATCGGCAGGGGAAGCGGAGTGCCGGAAAGTCCGCCGGGCATCGGCTTTTAGCGCCTGCCGAAACTGCGCTTCGAAAACCGCCTAATACCACATCTATTTAAAACTCTTTATTAACATAAAGTGCAACATGACAGACAGCGCCAGCAGGATTGGAGGAAAGAAAAGGCTCACGGATTCCAACGTCCAGGATGACCTGATGGATAAGCTCAAGGCGTTCAAAGGCACCAGGATAAAGAATGAGGACCC
>CAILMU010000131.1 GCA_903835325.1 uncultured Microcaldota archaeon
GGCCCGAGGCCGTCTGTAAGCTCTTTGACCAGGTCGGACATGTGCGTGGAATCGATGGCCTGGGGGTCGTCGATCACATAGACCGTCTTCGAGGGCTCGCCCTGGTAGGCGATGAGGGTGAGATTGCCTTTCCCGTTGTACTTCACCGTCGCATAGCCGAATGTCCCGGCTGAGCCGAACCCCTGGATCGAAAAGGATGTCGAATTGGCTGCCAGCTCGTTGGGGGACGGGGTGGCGATCAGCACGTAGAAGAATGCGCCGGCGAGAATGAAGAGGATTATACCGAGCACTCCGATGAATATATGGGAAAGTTTCATGGGTCCAGCCTCGCTTCCTTCAGGAACTCCACATCATTGCGGTAGAATGTGCGGATATCATCGAGCTCCAGCATGAGCATGAGGGGCCGCTCAAGGGACAGGCCCCAGGCAAGGACAGGGCAGTCGCAGCCAAGAGGGCCGCTGACTTCAGGCCTGAAGATGCCTCCGCCCCCGAGCTCGAGCCATTGCTTCCTCGGTTCATAATAGACCTCTATCTCCAGGCTCGGCTCGGTGTACGGGAAGAAGCTCGGCCGGAAGCGGATGTCCTTGAATCCGAGTTTCCCGTAGAACTCCTTGAGTATGCCGAGGAGATCGGTGAATGTGGCGCCCTCCCATGCTATGATGCCTTCGACCTGGTGGAATTCGGCCAGGTGCTTGTAATCGGTCGCTTCGTTCCTGAACACCCTGCCGATTGCGAAGAATTTCCTGGGCTTCTTGCAATCGTTGGATGAAAGCGTCCGGGCAGATAGGCAGGTCGTATGGGTGCGGAGCACACGTTTCGATGCCTCGAGGGGGTCCCAGCCGTATTTCCATCCATCCTCATGCGCTTTCTTCACCCGGGCGACAAGCGTCTTGTCGGCTGGAAGCGGGGATTTGCCTTCGAGGTAGAATGTGTCGGCGAGCTCCCGCGCTGGATGGTTCTGCGGCTGGAACAGCGCATCGAAATTCCAGAAGGAGCTCTCTATGATGGAGCCGTCCATCTCCTGGAAGCCGAGCTCGCTCATTATCGTCTTCATGCGTTTCGTCAGGCGCGTTATCGGGTGGCTCTTGCCCAGGTTCGCATCGGCCGATGGCACGGAGACGTCGAATGCGCCGGCTCTGAGCAGGGCGGCGTCTATTGGTTTTCCGGTGTATTCTATCGTGATTGCGCGCACGGTCTTGCGCTCTAGCAGGTGGCGCTCGTAGAGCTGCTCGAGGAGCACGGCATCATCGCATGAGCCGCTCTTATCAATCTGATCGAACGCACGGATCATGCCGGATATCGCGGAATCCACCTCGGATTTCTGCTTCCTGGGCGAGAGCCTGCCCCCTTCCTCCACAGCCACGAAGCCGAGCAGCTTGGCCCATCTTATCCCCACGGATTTCTCCTCCGGGGAGAGGGAAGCGACAGAGCGGGTGGAATCCTGTTGCGACTTCTCGAACACCGAATATTCAGGGAAACCGATCTTCCGATATCTCCTGAATTCCTCTGTGGGGATGCACTTAGCTGTCTCGGATACATCTGTCTTGATATAGCCGGATGATTTCAGGGCTTCCAGTATCCTGCGGAGGCTGTCCTCGTTCATGCCCGACTGCTCGGCAAGAGCCTGGAAAGGCATCCTTTTTTTGGATGCGATTATGCCGAGTATCTGGTCTTCTCCCTTGTACATCAATCCTCGCCCCTTCTTTTCGATATCGTGATGTATACGTATGAGCCTATGATGATGATAAACAGTGCGGCTATCGCGATGCCGTCAGGCCCGGTCATCGCCTTGTATGCGTTGTTCGTGATGCTGGTGAAGAAATCCGTGACCTCCTTGTCTATCCCTTCCTCCATATCGAAGACAAGTGAGAATTTCACCAGGACGATGTCGTTCCAGGACAGCTGGTCCACGTGCGTCGGGAGCAGGAGGCTGACATCGCTCGGCTGCGGATTCAGGTCAAGGACAGTGCTGTCCTGCGGAAGCACGATTATCAGGTGCTCCTTGTCATCCAGGATGGTGTTGCCGTCCGCTGTCGTGGTGAAGGAAAGGGCGGAGGGGTTCAAAGTGTAGCGTTTCGTGCGCGGCTTGTACGGATTGATGTTGAAGATGCCCGTTCCCGGGATTGGGGTCAGGACAGAATCGTTCGTATACGACGGATACGCAGTATAATCGAGGATAAGTTCGCCATGGCATATGCCCTGGATGGGGTTGCATTTCGTCCTTGGTTGAGGCCTGAGCCGGACATCCTGTATCGTCACGGTGCTCGGATTCATGTGGAACTTGACATCTTTGAGGGATGTGCCTTGGCTCCAGAAGGCGAGATCGTTGTTCGATATCCCGCTGTCATAGACCGATATCGGGTAATCGCCGTACATTATCATCTTTATGCTCTCGTGCACCTTCGCGCTCCCGTCGGATTTGATATCGCTCACCGTGACATCGACCTCCTCTATCAGGAAATCGGCGCTCCGCACACAGAGAAACATGAGCAATAGTATGGCGAGCAGCTTGCGCATGAAATTGATAATCCACTCAAACTATATAAATATAGAATATCTCGGTGTAGGGCGGTCCGGGCGATAGGGGAGTTTTTTAATTTTCGTGCTGAGAAACTTGGATATGGACCTCCCGAGCGCAGCGATAACATCATTCATAACCATATTCGCGATAATGGATCCGTTCGCGAGCATCCCCCCGTTCCTGGCGCTCACGAAGGAGTTGAAGGACGGCGAGATAGATTCGGTCGCGAACAAGGCTGTCCTGATAGCAGGGCTGCTCGCCATCGTATTCACTTTGGCAGGCCCGCCTCTGCTCAGCGCGCTCTCGATAACCGTGGAAGATTTCAAGATAGCTGGCGGGATAGTCCTTGTGTTGATGGGCCTGGAGAACGTGCTGGATTTCGCGCTCTCGAACGGGCACAACAAGAAGAGCGGATTGGATTCCGCTGCTGTCCTTATCGCGACTCCCCTGCTCACCGGGCCGGGATTGATGACGAGCCTGGTGATACTGAACAAGGAATATACGATACTGCCTGTCGCGATATCGCTCGCCGTCGCGCTCGTGATATCGTGGCTTCTGCTCCGGAATGCAGCGAAGGCGAGGGCGATAGTAGGCGACAGGGTGATACTCGTCTTCTCGAAAGTGATGGGCCTTTTCCTGATAGCGATGGGGATAGCGTTCATAAGGGCCGGGATTTTGGGGGTCTAGCTGCCGGGATTAGGCATAAAAAACAAGCCGGATTAATCTACTCCATGAAGCACACGATTGCTACTATCGGGAGCCACTCGGCGCTCGATGTCTCCGAAGGGGCCAAACAGGAAGGTTTCAAGACGCTCGTCGTAGCTCAACGCGGAAGGGAGAAGACGTACCTTGGCGCGTACAAGACCAGGAAAAGGAACGGGCGCGAGATAGGCGTCGTGGACGAAGTGATGCTCGTCGGGAAATTCAACGAGATGGTGGCGAAGCAGGCATTTTTACAGGAGCGCGACTCGATTTTCGTCCCCAACCGCTCGTTCGCTGTTTATGTCGGGTATAATGCCATCGAGAAGGATTTCAAGGTCCCGGTCTTCGGGAACAAATACCTGCTGAGGGCTGAAGAGAGGGATGCGCCCAAGAACCAGTTCGACCTGCTTCAAAAAGCGAAGATAAGGACGCCGAAGGTTTTCAAAAGGCCGGAGGATATCGACAGATTGGCGATAGTCAAAGTGAGCGAAGCCAAACGCACCTACGAGCGGGCGTTCTTCGTTGCTGACAGCTACGAGGAGTACAAGGCGCGCGGGGAGGAACTGGTGCGAAGCGGAAAGACGACCCCCGAACAATTATCGAAAGCGAAAATCGAGGAGTATATAGTCGGCGCGCAGTTCAATTTGAACTTCTTCTACTCGCCCATCAACCAGGAGCTGGAATTGCTCGGGGTAGATACGAGGAGGCAGACGAACCTGGATGGGTACCTGAGGATGCCTGCTGACATCCAGCTGGAGCTTCTGAAGAAAACGCAACCGTCCACCATAGAAGTCGGGCATATCGCGTGCACGCTGCGGGAGTCGCTTCTCGAGCAGGTGTTCGATATCGGAGAGAGGTTTGTCGGTGCCACGCAGAAGGAGTACAAGAATGGTTTGATAGGCCCCTTCGCGCTCCAAGGGGCATTCGTGGAGGAGGGGAAAGAGGAGTTCGTCTGCTTCGACGTCTCGCTCAGGATGCCAGGCTCTCCCGGGACAAGGTTCACGCCGTACTCGGACTATCTTTTCAGGGAAAGCGTCAGCTTCGGGCGACGGATAGCGATAGAAGTCAAGGATGCTGAGAAGCAGAAGAGGCTAGAGGATATCACTACCTGATATTGTTCCGGCTCCTCTCTATGGGTTTCTGAAAAACCAAGAGTCATTCGTTTTCCTTCTTTGCGAGCATAGATGCGGCGTTCTTGATATCGGATGGGCAATCATCGAAGCCGTTTTGCGCATTCACGGCTTTCGCTGCGCTCCTGCTGACAAGATGATCCTGGCTGTTCAACAGCTTCCTGAGCGCTTGCCAATCCATCTGGTTGATGCGATGTCCGGCCAGGTGCTCGACAAGAATCGCGCGCGCAGGGGCATCAACGCCGTTTATCACTTCGATTTCCCTGCCATCGTTGCCTTCGCTTCTGACTATTGCCCGTGTCAGGGCCAGGCGCGACAGCGTTGGTATGACAGCGGAGATGTCCCTCCTGAACACGACCGCGTTATGGATGAACGCATCCTGGCTTTCGCTCATTGTGTGGGAAGCCTCGATATCAGAAAGCATGAACCTCAATGTATCTTCGAGGACTGGCTTATCCACGATGGGGGCGTACGAAATGAAAGAAGCCATGGCCGCCTTGCGCTTGATTTCATCGCCGGATTTCAATAAATCCGATAATGCACTCCACTGGCCTTTTTTGGAATAGGCTTCGGCAAGGATATCCGATGCAGGAGCGCGCAAATCCTTTACCTCGCCATCCGAGAGCTCCCTGATTCCGATCATGCAGTCTTCAGGAGGCGCCTTGCCGCTCAGGCTAAGCGTTGTGTACAGGTTATCGAGGGCGTTCAATTTCATATCTAGAGGATTCCCATCGTTTCGCGCGGCATAGAGCAGAATGCGGTAATGTTCGTCGTATCGATTTACCTTGTTGCCGCTATCCTGCGCAAGAGCCGGGTGATGGATGAAAGGCTGCGGGGATTTCCGGTTATGATGACTGGGCTCTATCTTGCAACATGAGATGATGGTTGTGGCGGCCAGAGCTGCGACAGCGAATGCGCGGGTCGCTCGGGCGATGGCCCCTTTTTGGGCAGGGGGATTCCTGATTGTGCGTTCCATGTTTTTATTAATGTATATTTGTGTTTAAAAATATAGTCAAAACAAAAAAACCCAAGGAAAAACAGGAAAAACGCTCGCACCGAGGTCAGACTTCGCCTGTCTTCTCGTTCATATCGGCGCAGCGTTCACCAATAAAAAAGCGCTCAGCATCCGGCAAGCCTTCCTGGGCTTGTCAACGTTGAGGGCGAAGATGCCTTCCACAGCATCGGATGACAGAGATGACATCTCTTTGACCATCACCTTCTCGCCGGCCAGCATCTCGGTTATCTGGTCCATGCCGTTTGCCGGCACCTTGACCACGATGGCCTCCGGATCCGCCGTGCGGTACCCGTTCTGGCTGAGTATCTCCGATGTCTTCCTGGGATCCTTGACCTCCAGGGAAATGACAGCCTTGCCGCCGACGACCTCGGCGACGATGCCTTCGATATTGACGCTGGATTTTCCGAGGATATACGAGATATCGGCAAGCAAGCCGACGCGGTCTTCGGAAACTATCGTCACTGACTTCATTCAAATCACCTTCATGATCATAATATTTCCATCAGCTCCATGCTGATGCCGTCCAGGGCGGCGAATGCGCTCGAGCTTTCTTCGATACTGCTCATGCACATCCTCACCCTGGCCCTCGAGAGGGTCTTGAGGACCCGCACCTTCTCGGCCGTTTTCAGCGGAAGGCTGTTGCAGAGGATGAATTCCTTCAGGGAAAGAGCGGTATCCACAACGTCCTTGATGCCCGAGGCATCATCGAAGAGAAGCGCAGATTCCAGCTCCGTCGCAAGCGCCAGGAATCTCCTCCGGCTTTTCCTTCCGACTGAATGCTTTGGAACCGACATAACCATCCCCCTGCTTGAAAATAGTATGTTTGACCTTATATTTATACTTTTCGTATTATACTATGTAAAAAACATTATTTGATTTATAAATATTGTGCGAAAATACACATTTCATTTGAAAACTGGTTTGTTATATACATGATATGTGCTGAACGGTCAAACAAAAAGGATAGGGGAACGGAGAGCAGCGCGGGCCATCGACCGTGGCGTCGTTTTTTAACTTTGCCCGTCGATATACGGCTCATGCCCACGATTGTAATCGCTGACGAGATGGAGAAAGAGGTGGTGGCCGAGATAGGGAAACTTGGGAAAGTCGTATTCAAACCTAAGGACCTGAAAAAAGAGCTCGTTGATGCGGATGTGCTCATAGTCCGCAGCGCCACCAAGGTCACGAAGGATCTCATCGAAGGGGCTGGATCGCTCAGGGTCGTCGCCCGGGCAGGAGTGGGGCTTGATAATGTTGACCAGGCGGCTTGCAAGGAGAAGAGGATCACGGTGATAAACACGCCTGGGGCATCGACCAACGCCGTATCCGAGCTCGCGCTCGCCCTTATGATGGCGATGCTCCGCAATGTGCAGAAGGCCCACCACCAGATGAAGGGAGGGAAATGGGAGAAGAAGGCGCTCACGGGGCGCGAGATAGCGGGGAAGACGCTCGGCATAGTGGGGTACGGCCGGATAGGCGCGTCGTTGGCTAAGAAAGCGAGCGCGCTTGGGATGAAAATCATCTCCTACAGCCCGCCCCCGAGGCCTCCGGAGGATGGAATCGTCAAATACGTGGACGACCTCGACGCTTTCTTCGCTCAGGCGGATATAATCTCGCTCCATGTACCGGTCCTTGATAGCACGAAGAACATGATAAACGCTGCGAACATCGCGAAGATGAAGGATGGCGTGTATATAGTGAACACATCCAGGGGCGAGATAGTCGACGAGGACGCGCTCTATGAGGCTGTGAAGAGCGGGAAGGTCGCAGGCGCTGCCTTGGATGTCTACAAGAGCGAACCGTACAACGGCAGGCTGCTGGAGCTGGAGAACGTGTGCTTCACCCCGCACCTCGGCGCCAGCACCAAGGAGGCGCAGGGCAGGATAGGAGCAGAGCTTGTGGCTGCGCTCAAGAGCGCTCTTGCGAAAAAATAATCGCGTTTGATGAGGCGGATTCGGATGGATGATATTTGCGCGGAGAAAACCTCCCAGAGGAAGGAAGGGCGCGAGCCCCGACCGGCGAAAAGGATAGTTAGCGCGATCGACAGGCTGATGCTCGAGCAGGCGTATGCACGATGCCCCATGAATCTGGAGCAGAGCGCAAAAAGCCGCCTGCGCGATGCGCAAGGATGCGCAAAGAGCGGGGATCATGACGGGGTCTGGTATTATCTGGCCAAAGCGAACGACAGCGCGATCCGCGACGGCGAAAAATTCCCGGCTGAAGAAGCCCTAGGTGTGGTGGAGGTCGCAGCCGGCAGGATGCTGGATATCGCCGCGGATTATCTGCAGGACGGGCATCCGGATATGGCAAGACGATACATCGCTGAAGCCAACCGGTTCGCCGCGCATGCGAATCTTGACATAAGCCGGCGCATAGTCGATTTAGAGACCGAGATATCGGATTCGCAGAGGCCGAGATAGAAGATGATCACTGATGGCGGTTTTTGATCTTGCTCTTGGTGCGCTGGTTCTGCTGTTCGCCACATCCGCAGGCGCATTGATGATCCTCGCGATAGACCGGATCGACAAGTTCAGGTACTGCCTGATGCTGTCTTCCGCCGCCGGTGCGATGTTCTTCTCTTCCCTGGAGATGATGGAGCATTCGTATCAGGGATCCAATCTGGGCATCATGCTGCTCGGCATGTTCGCAGGGATCGTCGCTCTACTCATCATCGACATGCTCCTCCCCCATATCCACAGGCACATCAAGAAAGAGGAGATAACGGATTCGAAGAAGAAGGCGGCCTTGATAGCGAGCAGCATAGCGCTCCACAACATCCCGGA
>CAILMU010000132.1 GCA_903835325.1 uncultured Microcaldota archaeon
ATATGCGAGCTCAGGAAATCCACCCTCCGCGACGCGGTGGACCGGTACAAGAAGGAGCTAAGCAGGATGGTCGCGCAAAAGCTCCAGAAAAACAAGGCTTCGAAGAAAAAAGGCGGAAAGGCAGCCTGATTATCGGAGAAAACAAGAGAATGGCAGGGAGCCGTCAGTTTCTAATGCGCCTATCTATCACATCGAGCGCATCCGGCCCTGTCCCTATCAAGGTCACAGGAACACCCAGTTTCTTCTCGACATCCGAGACGAAAGCTTTCGCCTCATTCGTGAGTTTCTGGTAATCCCGGACACCCATATTCCCCGGGAAACGGATGTCTATTTTCGTTATCGCAATCTGGCCCGCGCCGTTTATCATGGCTGCGGTCCGGAGGTCGTCGAAATGCAAATCAGGGGAAGTCCTTCTCGGCCTTCCTGTCACTGTGCCATACTCCTGCATGTTCCTGGATTTTGCGTCCTCGACAGAAAGCTCACCTTGGAGAGGCCCTGCCCCCACCCTTGTCGTATATGATTTGATGACCATGATGACATCATCGATTTTCGTCGGGCCCAAACCGACATCCGCGGCTATAGTCGATGCCGAAACATCCTTGGATGTGACAAACGGATATGTGCCATAAAGGTTCGAGAGCATGAACGCCTGCGTCCCTTCGATGAGGACGTTCTGAGAGCTGTTCACTGCTTTCGGGACATCAATCAGGTATTTCTTGAGTTCCGGAACCTCCGAGACCATCCTCCCTATGCGATTCACGCGGTCAGATACCGCCGGTCCGCATCCTGTCTTTGTCGTCCCGATTTTCTTGGAGTTCTCGGATGCCGTATCGCGCTCGATATGCTCTTTTGTTATGAGCCCGGCGCGGAAATCGATGAACGTCCGGTTCTGCCCGCCGATCAATTCGATTTCCTTGAAGAAGATTTCAGGATTGACGAAGACCCCGGCGCCTATCATGAGTTTCGCTTTCTCGTACACGAAACCGCATGGCACAAGGCGAAGGGGGTATTTCTTCCCGTTGTAATTCACTTCATGGCCGGCATTCGGCCCGACTCCGCCGCGTGCGACGATTTCCGGCTTGTCAGCCAGAGCCAGATGCGACAATATCTTGCCCTTGCCCTCGTCCCCGTACTGCCCGCCCACAACTATGGTCCTCATGATTGTCCGCCTCAAACAGAAGCGCGATTGAAGCGCTTCGAAGTCTCAATTCTTGCTCTCCCTTTCCGTGAATATTATGAATGCCTCGACGCATTTTTTAAGCGCTTCGTCCGTGTGCACTCCCGGAAGGGACGCTCCTGCGGCTTTGGCATGGCCTCCGCCTGCTCCTCCGAACTCTTTCGCGACTTTCCCCATCACTTCGTTCAGCGGGATCTTCACCGCGCCCCTTGCCCTTGCCGAGATGCGCGTCGCCTTCTCCTTATCCTTCCATTTCGCGACGAAAGCCACATCCGCAGCTTCTACTATCAGGGAAGCCGCATCGCTCTCGTTGCTCCCCACTTCGCTTGTCGCCACCATGTACCCGCCGGTGTAGACGTATTCGATGCGCTGCATGGCTTTCAGCATCGCGATCTTCGCATCCGTATCCGGTTCAGGTTCGGCGATTGTTAGAAGTTCAGGATATTTCGCCCCTGCCTTTTCCATCATCCGGGCGAGTGTCGCGAACGTGTTCGTGCGGGCGGATTTGAATCTCGCCCCGTCAGCTATTATCCCGACAGACAGTGCGAACGCAACGTCCTTGGATATATCTTTTTCTCTTCCGCACTCTTCGATCAAATTGGCAACGATCTCCGCACTCGACGGCGAAGACGAATCGAGTATCTCCAGTCCAGCCTTCATGTCTTTCCCATCAGCGCGGTGATGGTCGATGATGCATAATATCTTCCAGCCTTTGGCTGCAGGAATCAGGGTGTATGCGCTCGTATCCACTACTATCAAGCCCGAGAAATCATCCATCTTCAAATCCTCGAGTTCCTTGACATCCATCTCGAGGCGGGAGATCAGCATCCTAGCCCCTTCGTTCAACTCATCGTTCGAGCATATCACGGATTTGGGGAAAAGTTTCGATAGGGCGAACGCTGCTGATATTCCGTCTACATCCGCCCTGTCGTGGGTGGCTATCGCGACCCTTTTGTCGCAGAATTCGGACAGGAAGCCGCTGAATTGTTCAGCGGGCAGGCCCTGCTTTGCCATACTCCTTCATTCTCTCCTGGAGCTTCTTCTGGCTGTCGAGGACGATGCTCCTGAGCTTCTCCTCCTGCTTCGAGATGGCATTCAGCTTCACTTCGAGAAGCTCGCTCCTCTCTTTGAGGTCTTTCTCGGCATCGGCTTTCGTCGTGTGGAACATGACGGAGCCGACGGATCGGTATACTTCGCCGTCCGCCTTCTTGAGCTCCTCGATAGCGTGGTTCACTTCGTTCAGCTGTATCTGGAGCTGGTGCTTCTGTATCAGCAACACCTCGAGCTGCTTCTCCATGTTCTCGTAATCGATAAGGCTCTTGTTCAGTTCCTCTTCGTCTTTCCTGCTCATCGCCATTCATACACCTGTGTAACGAATTGATGATTAACCAGCATTATAATTGTTCCGAAAATCCCGCGGTTCTCGTTGAGTCCGTTTCGCTTGCCAACACGCTCGTTCGTCCTCTCACTCGCTTTCCCGCTTCTTGGCATCCTTATTGATGCCTTGGAACACCTGGAGCGCCCGCATGTATGCGTTCGCCGATGCCCGGAGCGCGACGACATCGTCCGCTTCAATATCGATTTTCAGCTTCTTGCCGGAGGCAGCCGCTTCAGCCGTGGATCTTGCTCCGACATCCTTCTCGTGCGATATCGCAAAGAGCGCGGCTTTCGCGGCTTCTTCCGTTGAAAAGGCGGTTTCGATACGACAGCTGATTTTCATATCCAACGCCATCTCCCGGATGCGGATATCTCTATCTCAGAGCATCCGGTGTTTTTCCCTTCCTTCAGAATCATGATTTTATTCTGGCCTATCTTCCGGGCGAGCTCGATTAGATCAGCTACTGTCTTCTTCCCTCTCGGAACAAGAACCCCGTCTTCAGCCTTGCCAGCCATCACAATAGCTTCTTGCCGCAACTTCGCGCTGGCGTAGCGGCTTGTAGTGAATATCAATCCGTCTTAACCTCTTTGGCAACCGGAGGCCGTGTGAGGACCAGCACCTTCGCCCCAGTAGAAGGGAACTTGAATTTCTCTCCTGTGACCGACACTGTCGCACCGGTCTTGAGATCCTTGTATTCAGTCATATCCATCCCTCCTGGTCACATAAGATTTGGAAAAAGATTCACTCCGATTTCGCGTACTCCTTGGTGACACGCGCGGATATCTCGCCTGCTTCTGTCCGGAGCGAATACGCCCCGCCGCTGAGGACCGCCCCGCAAGACCTGCACTCCCAGACCCCATTGCTCTTCCGTTTGACCTTGACCTTGAAGCATTTTGGGCACTCGTAGGATGTTCGTTTTGCCGCAATTGCCTTGTCGACCAGTTTCCGAATTGAAGCTCCGAATTTTTGTGAACGCATCTGCCTCTACCCCTTGAGGATACCTCTTATGTCTTTCCCTCTTTTAAAAGCTATGTCTATGAGGTCGAGGAACTCGGTTTTTGTGAGCGCCCCCTTCCCCTTCTGGACCGCGCAGACCTTGTCGTCTGTCGTCGCTATCGTGATCGTGCTCTCCAGCACCTTCTCCTCGTCGCGCGACGGGTCAAGGAGCCAGTAGTCCCCGACCTTGATCATCGTGGTGGAGACGGCCAGCCTGCTCGGATTCAGCATCCTATCGACGCTGCCGCGCACTATCTTGTTGTTCTCGACTTTGGGCACTTTCGTGTCCATGAGCGCGGCTGTAGCCGCCAAAGTCGCAGCATCCGTGAAGTTGCCATCGTGGTTCAGCACATAGAGGTCTATGTAGAGCCCGAGCGCCTTCTCAGGCTCGATGAAGAACGATTTCGTGTCTATGCATTCCGTGCTCCGGATAGCCCGATCGACGACTCTGGCCAGCTCTATCGAATACTCGTTCGGCGGCCCAGGCTCGAAACTAGGGGAAGCAGCCGGAAGCAGCTCCGCGTTCGTCGTGAGCACCCCTTCCTCTGGCCTGTCGTTGAACGGCTTCACCACATCGAATTTTATCGCCGCGAGGACCTTGGTGTCCCCGATTTTGGCGATGGCCGAGCCTTCGGCCGTGGTTATCGCGCCGCGCTGTATCTCGATTGGCCTGAACTCGTCCATGGCTCTCCCATCGAATCTCGCGCCGTTGACCAGCGTCTTCTTCATGACATCCCTGCGGATGTGCGACATGATTATATCCCTTACTTCTTCACCCATTCATCTCACCCGTTTTTAGAACCTGAACGATTCCTTCTCGCCGCCCTCGTAGAACCTGCGCAGGGCATCTGCCTGCACCTGGTGGAGCTCAACGCATCCTGCTTCGGCCATATCCAAAGCCTTCTCTATCTCCTCTTTTGTAAGCATGCCATCCATCTGCAGGAGAAGTATCTTCTTGTCCCGCGCGGACAGGGCGATCGGCATGTCGCTCTGGCCGAAATTATCCTCGAATTTCCCGAGGTCCAGAAGCATCACGCCCCCTGCTTTGCCTACCGCGACAGCCGAGACCATATCCTTCATCGGGATGCCTGCGTTCGCGAGCGCGACCGCGGCTGCGGTGACCGAAGCCGTCCTTGTGCCTCCTTCGGCCTGCAGGACATCGATGTAAATGTCTATCTGCGTGTTCGGGAATTTCTCCGAGATTATCAGGTTCTCGAACACCTCGCGGATGACCTTCGAGAGCTCTGTGCTCCTCCTGGAGGGGCCGCTCCTGCTGTGCTCCTCCGATGAAGCGAAGGGCGACATCATGTACCTGCATTTGACTATCGAGTGGTACGGGCTCGAATCATGCTTCGGTATGCACTCCCTCGGGCCGTACACGCCGCAGGTGATCTTGTTGCCCCCCCATTCGACATAAGAGGAACCGTCGGCTTCGCCGAGCACGCCTGCTTCCACCCTTATGTTCCTCATGTCATCGGGCGACCTTCCGTCCACCCTCTTCCCGTCGATTATAAGCTGGACTTCTGTTTTCTCTGAACTCATGTCATACACCTTCCTCTTTCGTCTCTTCGTCTCGATAGATGTTCTCCTGCGGCTCTTCGTTCTGCCGCGCCTGCTGGGGGCCTTCCCCTTCCGCTTCGCCCGGCTGCTCCTCGCCGGAGTAACTTTCTTCCGTGCTTCTCCTTCCGGCAGGCAGCTCGCCTTTCTCCGCTTTCAGAAGCGCAGCCACCTCGTCTGTGAGGCCGCTCTTGTGCGCCTTCTTGTCTATCAGCTTGATGACTTTCAGCAGGAGCGGGATGTCGCTCTTGTCGCTTATCCAGACATACCCGTTGTTGCCTACCATGATGTCCCCTCCGGCGTAATCCCGGAGAAGCATGAGCATGCTGCTCTTCCTTCCGATAAGCCTCGGCACTTTGGCGGATGGGAACTCGATTATCTTCCCGGCAGGCAGGCGCCTCACTTCGCCCAGGTCCACATCGCCCACTTCGTTCACGGTCTTGATGCGGCTCAGTACGAAATCCCCCAGCTGCAGGTTTATCCGGATATTCCTTGTCGGGATGAAGCCTGATTGCGGGGTGCCGATATCCACCTCGTAGCCCACGTGGCGCACGTCTGTGACGATGCCGACCACGCTGTCGCCGATCCCTGGGCGATAGCGGTTCTCGAGCGCGAGGTAGCGGCCTTCCTCATCCACCATGCCGACAACGGCCGCATAAGTCTGGCCGCCTTCGACGAAGGTGTTGGGAGCATTCAGCCTGCCCTCGGCTATCCTCTCTCCTGGTAAAATTATTCTTTTATCCATTTTTTTACCTCTTTTTCACAGATTCAAAACGCGCGTTCTCTCCATCAAAGTGTGCGGAAAGTGCGCAACAAAACCAGAGATAAGACTTTGTCTCCCGGTTCTTCCATCTACGAAAATGATATTGGAAGGAAAGGTTTTTAAATTACTTTTCAGGCGCCTTCACAGCACTTTCGTCTCGATATTGCCCCCGGTCATCTTGTTCAATTTGTCGAAGAACTCGCCCTGCAAACCCCCGAATATCTCTACCACCACCATAAGGTCGCCGTTCGAGCCCCATTCCTCCTTCTGGATGCCATAGCTCTTCAATGTCCCGTAGCATTTGTTGGCGAACTGCGCAGGCACCCTGACGGCTATCCTGACCTTGTCGAATTTCAGCGGCAGGAGGGGCCGGAGCTCCTTCACCAGGCCGTCTATCTGCTCGCGCGGGTCCTTGAACGGGTCCACATGGAACTTGGTCTGCTCGATGGCGTTCTCCAGGCGCATCTGGGTGTGGGGTGTATTGGTGCGCGGATCGATCGCTTCCCGCAATAAGATCGCTATTATCTGCTTGCGCTTCTCCTCTACTTTCTTCCTCCTCTGCTCGGTCGTGAGCTGCACTTGGCCATGCTTCAAAATGTATTCCAGGATGCTGATGATGTCCGTGCTTCCGAACGCCTTCTGTATCTCGCTAGGTTTCGCCTTCTCGCCTTTCCTGGCATCCTCGTACACCTCGTCAGACACCAGGATGTTCTTCAGGTCGGGTTTGCGTTTCTCTATATAAGCATAAGCCGCTTCAGGGTCCACGTATATCTCGAAATGTTTCCCTTCCTTGTCATATGTCGCTAGGATCGCCTTGTCGAGTGATGTCATAGTGATACCTGCCTTCCTCCCGCTATTATGAAGCTAATATTAATAGGGGTTTTGGCACCACTGGTTCCCGGCTGTTTTAAAAGTGTTGGTTTATATAATTATTTGTAAGTTGAGGTGCATCTCTTGTCAGGGAGAAGGATAGAACTGCCGCCAGCGCAGGAACAGAAACCGATAGCACCAGCCCGGGCGGAGGCCAAAACCCCCCTGGCGCGATCGGAGATATTAAAGCCTGACATTCAGCGCTCAGGAACATATAAAATCGGGGATCAAATCGATTGCGGTTATTTAATCTCATCAGTGATCGAGGGTGCCAATTCCACAATATACAAAGCCGTGTATGACCCCCGTTTCACCAGGGGTCCTGGCGAGTATCAAATGCCGGATACGATAGCGGTGAAGGAAATCAATCTTGCCAACTGCAAGGATTGGAAATCCTGGGAGCGGGGATCAAAGGAGTCGGTTGCAGGGATGAAAGTCCAGCACCCTAACCTCGCCCGATATTATGACGGTTTCAAAGGTCAAAATCAGCTGGCTTTCTTCCAGGTGCGTGAATGGGTGGAAGGCGAGCCTCTCGATGCCCTTGCCAGGAAAAACGCATTGACGGAAATGCAGAATGTCGATGCCGTCCTCCATGTGCTCGATGCGCTTATCGCCTTGCATTCGTGCGATCCACCGATCGTGCATCGCGATGTCAAACCCGCCAACGTGATCGCGGAAATCAAGGACGGGGGAATCTCCACCCTTAAACTCATCGACCTTGGTTCAGTGAAATTCCTCGGTCCGAATTCGTCCTGGACCATGCCCGGGACCATCGGCTCCAAGGGTTTCATGGCACCCGAAGTCATCGCAGGCAAATCCTGCATCCAATCAGATATTTTCTCGGCAGGGGCCATGTTGCTTTATCTGAAGAGCGGAAAAAACGCAGACGATATCCTGAATCCGGTGGAAGGGACATACGATATCCCGGCAGAGATAAAGGACAAGCGATTGAGGGCGCTTCTCGAGAAATCCCTCCAGGGCCCGGTGAAGAAACGATACCAGAGCGCAATTGAGATGAAAGAGGCGCTTCTCGAGATAAAGAAGAATATGGTCACATCACAAGAGCAGGTCAGGATTTCAGAGACGCTGAAAGAGACGTATTTCGGCCAGCCATCCACCCTTGAGGATCTGGATCGGTGGGACGGGCATTTCGAGAAAGCCCTTACGATAGGCGCGTTCGGTTTTGGTATCGCCGGAGGATTCATCGGCGCAATGACGAGTCAGAATCTAGGTAATATGCCAGAGTCTGCGTTTATCGGAGGAATGGTCGGAGCATTTGCAGGGGTGTTCGCCGTGTTCTCTGCTTGGGTGGCCACAAGTTATGCCTATAAAATATATCAGAGGCTTGCATACTCCCTGAAGAGGTCGTTCCAGCCAGGAAAATCCTTCAGATCGGCAAGGAAG
>CAILMU010000133.1 GCA_903835325.1 uncultured Microcaldota archaeon
GCATCTGTAAGGCAATAAGTGGAGATTGAAAGGATTTCGAAATGCTTATTCGCGATGATGAAACGCAGAATGTGCTCGATCGATGTGCCGTCGTTATCTGCATGATCGAGAATGTAGCCCCGCCGGTTGTTCGGAGATGAACCCAGGACCACATAACCTGCTATGGCGCTCTGTTTTCGGCGGAAGTAGAAGACGTAGTCTCGTTTCCTGTTCGCATACCGCCAGCGAAAGAACTCTTCGTCCTGCAGGAGCCGAATCTTGCCGGTTTCATGCCGGTTCTGCTCAGCAGCGAGACAAGCCATTTCCCCCGGCCTAGGGCTTGCCGCGACCTCTATCCCGTCAAAGTCGCCGAAGGTGATCCGCTGTGCGGCAGGGGGCAGAGGTCTCCGATAGGCAACTATATAACGCACCAAAGCGGCAGTGCTATACCGAGTAACAAACGCCTTCGGCGCGAGGGAGGAGAAGCCTAATTTTCGGTACCCAGGAAGGGACTTATTCGTTGATGTGAAATTCAGCAGGATTCGATAATTCGGATAGAACTGCTCTGCGGCCGTATTTCCCATGCGTACCGATAATCCCCCCTGACGATGTTCGGGGTGGACGCACGTGTCTCCCGGACACAGGATCGTAATGCGACGACTTGTACTCGCAATTTCATAAGACATAGGGAAATATCCCCTGAACCCAACCACCTTGCCATCGTGCAGAGTGACGATACCCAGGGGATCTGCCGAATACGGATTATCGTAATATTTCCATGTGAAGTATGCCACGTTGCCATCCGGCTCGCCACCCCACAAGAATTCCTGCAAAAGGCAGACGACATCACGCAGATACTCTTGACTATACGGTCTTATCTCGTATTTTTTCTGAGGCATGGTTGTGGATTGCTTTGAACGAACAAAAAAACTTCAGTTTGAGTCGAGGTTGGGATAGAAATACGGTGCGCAGTTTTAAGTGGAGAATTACCAATTCATGCATCCTTTCGGTATGTGCAGTGGGTCCCTAATTCCACAGTGACCCGCGTTCCGCAAGCCCCCCCTTTTCATCCGACCGTCAATATTTAGGCCCTACATATCATAATTATAAAGAAAATATCACCAATGATAACGGATCGAAGTCCAGTATCTTCGTTGAGGTTGACGTTTTGTGGAGGAAGGAGTCGATAAAAAGTCGCATTCAGAATTTTCAAGAGTGCCAAACCGCCGGCCACAGGATATTGACCTCATGTCACACATCTTCAGATTTATTTGCCTTCACATCTCGCCTTCAGGGCGGCAATATCATCCGCAGTCAGTTCGGCTGCATCGAATTGATTCAGTCGGTACATGACCGCATTAGGATTGTTGCTGTGGTTCAATCTCAAAGCGTGACCCAACTCGTGGACAAGCAACCGGACCAGTTTGGCTTCATTGTCAAAATGGTAGATCGCGATGGATTGTTTGCCATCTTTGCTTTCAAAAAAACCCTCCCGGAATTCACCGACCAACCGGCTTCCGACATCCCGGTAATGATCCACATCCTGATTATGCATGGCGACAATTTCATTTATGACAAGCATCATGGTGCTGATTTCGTCGGCCAGTCTTTTTGCTTCATCTTGACGTATCTTGAGACTCTCGCGAACGGAATCCAATTCATTCTTCCCCGACATCAGTCTAATGCGGTGCGTTTCGGGAACGCCGCCCTGCCGGTTCCAGGATTGAATTTCGTCATTGTAGGCATTTATCCGAGCGTTGTAGGCATGAAGATCGTTTTCAAGTGTTACGCTTTTCTGTTCATGTTCCGATTTTAGACTTTCATAACGCATCTTCATTCTTTCAAAGGTATCATTCGTGCCATCCATCCTGTAATTGAGCTGTTTTAGCTTATCCGATACCTCTTGGCGATAGTCATAGATGAGGCTAATCTCGATCGTTCCCTGGGAATCCTCGCGAAAAAGCTCTCGGGAAAGGGGTTTTCCCCAAATGGCCGCTGCTTTTCTGATAGCCATGGAGAACTCCAAATGGGTGAGGCCGAACCTTTCATCTATTCGGCCAAGACGGTAAGTCAGGGGTTCCTGGCATGGTTTGGGCATTCGCAGGAAAATCAAAAACATGACGACCGCAATACCGATCAGAAAGATGAATCTCCAGTTCAACATCCTTTTTAATTCTGTCATATCTGCTTGTCTGGAAGTCAATGATAGGAAGCAGTTTCAATACAGTTAATGAATACTGTAATCAGAAAATCGGCTATCATAAATTTTGCACAGTCACAAAAAAATAAAGAGC
>CAILMU010000134.1 GCA_903835325.1 uncultured Microcaldota archaeon
ACATCTTCGGCGCGAACAAAAAACAGGAGAAGATAGCCATGACCGCGCCGGTCCTGACTTCGCAGGATAAGGGAAAGATGACCATGGCCTTCTTCATGCCGAAAACGCACGGCAAAGAGGACCTGCCGGCACCGCTCGACAGGGATGTCGGGATATCCGAGATGGCTGAAAGGACGATAGCGGTCATCGGATTCTCATGGTATGCTGACCGGTCATCGGTCATGAAAAACGAGGAACGTCTGTTGAAGGCGCTTGAAGCGGAGAGGATAAATACCAGGGGAGCGCCGTTCCTGCTGAGATACAACGCGCCCTGGACCCCGCCGCCCATGATGAGGAATGAGGTTGGGATTGAGGTAGTGTCGGAAGAGAAAGGCAGGAAGAAGTGATTGATAGCCTCAGCATCCCTTCAATCGAATATCGTCTTCTTCGCCGGGAAGACATAGTCCTCGCTCATTATCGCTGATTCGATGTTGCGCAGCTCTTTCGGGAACAGGGAGCGCAGGGGCCTGATTATCATTAATAATACCGTCGTTGCCTAAATAATACGGGCTAGAGCGGGGCCAGGGGTCCCGGCATCGCAAATCCCCTTAGGCGACTCGAATGCCCGGGGCGTTCTGCCGTGCATGCATGCCCTTTGTCTCGAGCGTTGACGCCCTGCCTCATGTGGCGGCGCGATGCGTGAACCTGGTCAGGCCGAAAGGAGCAGCCATAAGCGTCTTGAGCCGTGCTTGTGAGTCACAGGGTCGAGTGTCGGGGCATAGGCTCCTTGCATTCATGAACAGGGCCAACCGGGAAGCCCACTCAAGCGTATTCACTGATTTTCCTCATTTCTCAGTCTCGCTGCTTTGACCCGCGAGCCAAAGAAGCTTCACCTGATTCGCCACGCGCTCGAGGAATCCGGTTGGTATCGTCTTCCCTTCTTTGGGCGGGCATCCGTAGGGGATCACCGAGTATATGGCACGCTGGTATTTCAGGCGATTCTCGCTATTCTCCCATATCTCGATCACGCTTTTCTTTTTCGCATCCCCCTGGACGCTGGTGCTGTCGCCAGGGCATCTGAGGATTTTGCCGTCCCTCCTTGCGAACAATCCGAACGGCACCTGCTGGCATTGGCGTGCGCCCACGTATGGGCTGACAGCGTGATCCAGGTATTCATCGAATGTTTCGCGATTGCTGGCGGAATCGAATCGGAACACGCCCCGCTCTATTGCCCAGATGTTGATTTTCACGTATAAATCGAACAATGTCTCTTCATTCGGAGTCATGGCTTTCTGGACAGCAGGGTCGGCGCAGTCGCCCGAAACCATCGTAGGCGAAGAGATGATGTAGATGTTCCTCTCCTGGGCCCAGGCGTATATCTGGAATATCTCGTCGACATTGTCATTGAGTATCGGATTCGCTATTAGGGAAAGCCGGGTCGGCTGGTTTGGGATGAAATCATTGAATCCGGCATCTGCCAGGCGCTCGAGGGCGGTATTCCGGACAGATGGATACCAATCACGGCCTACGATTCTTGCCTGGGTCTCCGGGTCGAAGGAATTGGCTCCGAAAAGTATCGAGACGCCGAGCTCATCGATTTTTTTTATGAATTCGGGCGAGCCCATTTTGTGTATCCTTCTGCAGCGCGAGTCGTCGCCTATCACGAGGCCTTTCGTGAAAACGAGGGGCGCGATATCATTGCTCCTGAGGAATTCGAGGAATCCCAGGACATCCTTTGAATCGAAAGGCTCGCCCGGGCCGATTATCTTTATCGAACGCAGCCCTATGCTCTTTGCTTCAAGGATGAGCCGTTTTATCTGCTCCTCGTTCATGAGCTCGCCCATATTCTGCCTCATCGTCGCTACCTTGTTGAAGCAGTGCTTGCAGCGCAATCCGCAGCTCGGTTTCCCGTACATGTCCAGGTCCATGGTAAGAAGGCTCTTTCCAGACGATTTAGCCGACTGCCTTTCTTCTATCGAGAAGTTCCAGCCCTTGCAATCGTTTAAATATCCCGAAGGAAACCGTCCCTTGAAAACGACCGGGACATCAGGGAAAACAAGGTTCTTCTGCCGATTATTCCGTATCTGGGTTAATTGTGTTTGCATAAGACAAAACGTGTCTTATGTCCGCTATTATTCTGGTGCTTGTGTACGCAAGTAGGTTAAA
>CAILMU010000135.1 GCA_903835325.1 uncultured Microcaldota archaeon
CTGATAAAGAAGCTGGGCGAGGGAGCCGGAGACACCGAAAGGACACGGAACTGCCTGGCGAACCTGACCTCAATCGGCAATAGCCCCGTCTTCAGTAACGAGATGATCGGAGGGAAAGACGGGGCGATCATCCGGGGCATCGAAAAAGGCCTCGAAGAAAGCGTCTTCAGATTCCTCTGGGTGGCCTCCAAATCAGCGGATAGGTTCGATGGGCAGACGTGCGGCCTGTTCAACTGGCTGGTGAATAATGTGAAATCAGGCAATCATCTCGATTATGCCCTCGAGAACCTGGGGTATATCATCGATGCCAAAGACCTGGGCAAAGGGAAGAGGGACAGGCTGGAAGCGCTGATCGAAGGCTACGGCGAGAACGCTCCGGCCGCGCTGGCGGCCATCCGGGCCGTGTATTACAATCCTTTCCTGGAGAAGCTGCCGGCTGAAAGACAGGAAAGGCTCGTCAGTAACATCATCAGAAAAATGGGCAGCAAGGCCAACGACGTCTGCGGCGATGCAGTGGTTTTCCTCTCGTATATCGGCAAGGATTCGCTTCCCGCTCTTGAGAAGTTCCTGGATGGCAGGTCGCGGACCCCGCACCTGTTCTCGTATCTGGCGAAGATGTCGCTCATCATCGGCTTATCGAAAGGGGGGATGAAAATCGCGGATCTCCTGAAGCCGGAGATGATAAGCTACCTGACCGAGATAGAGCTCCAGGTGAACAGATACGGCGGCAAGAACGCTGAGAGGATACACGAAGCGTATATGAAACGGCTCACCGAATCGAAGATAGAAGACCTCGCGTTCATCTCTTCATTGCCCCCGTCTATCCGTACGCTCATCATGAAATCCGTTACAGCCTTCGCCGAGGCCGCCGGGGGCCAGGCTCCCAAGGCGCTTGAAGCGTTCATCCCTGCATTGACGATAACCATCCCGACGGAGAATGTGTCTGCACAGCTGGGCAGATGGACCGCGCGCCAGCTCAGCGCTATTCCGGAGGATCAGATGGAGGATGCGATAGTGGCCCTGCGGCAGTTCATCCCGGTCGCTTGCACCAATGAGACCGTCAGGGACATATTCTTTTTCCGGCACGATATATATGAGAAGGGGGTGCGTTTCGCCCACAGCCTTTTCGCCAGGGGATACATCAGCCCCGAGTATTATGTGAACTTCGGCTACGCGATATCGCAGATAGGGGAGAAGAAGACCGCGGATATCTTCCAGGCATTCGGCATCAGGTATTTCGCCAGGTATTCCAAGGAGATGCTCGAGAGCCTGCACCAGAGCATCGATCCAAAGAAGGCAAAAGAAAAACCATTGGTCTTCGCATCTTTTCCTGAGAGCGATTACAACGGCGCCTTCTATAGGGAAGGGAGGAGGCTCGACCAGTTGCGCAAGGATTTCAATGTTATCATATTCGAGAAGGGGGACGAAAAAGAGTGGGCTTCGGATGTCATAAGATTCTCCAAGGCCTACGGCCCCCTGAAGAGGTTCATAATAGCAGGGCATGGCGAGCCGGATATGGTCGAGCTGTCATACGGAGCGGATGAGGCCACCAAACTCGATCTGACAGACGCGGCTGAGCTTGAGATGCTGGCCCCGGCTTTCGCGCCGAACCCGACCATAATATTCATCGCATGCTCCACAGGAAGGGACGAGTTCTCTATCGGCAACCTGTTCTCCGATATATTCCACGCCAGGACCTTCGCGCCCGCTGTGCCGGCAGGTTCGATTTCCTATCATGTCGATTCGAAAGGCGAAATCAGCGTGACCTACGATAAAGGGACAAAAAGCTTCATGGCCGGCAAAGAGGATAAGACGGAATAGCTCGGGGTTCAGCCCAGGAATTTCCTTCTCCAGGCAGCGGCTTTCACTGCTTCTCCCAGAGGAGTGTGTTTCCCGGTCACGTAGTTGTGCAGGATGGCTGAGGTCATCTCGCAGTAATCAGCATCCTCCTCGTAATCCACCCATTCCAGGACCCGCTCGATGCCTTCTTTAACAAGTTTCGGCATGCGGGAGAGGTTGGATTTGTTGAGGTATTTCACTGCATCCCCAAGGTCCTCATCGAGCTTATTGTAGCAAGTGTGAAGCTCGTCGAACTCCTTTTCCGAGAGGGCTGAAAGGCCCAGGAGTTCGGGCGGGATGCCAATCGAGTAGAACGCAGCGCAGAATTTTATCGCGCGCGGAAGCTTTATCCCTTTGAGCGACCTGGAGTAGCCGAAAAGCCCGACATGCAGTTTCCTCGCCCGCCTTCCTGGGACGAAAACCGATATGCCGTTTATCATATCCGACATCTGAGCCAGCTGGTCCTGGTATTCCTTGATTATCTTCTGCATGAGGTACAGCGCACGCTTCTCATCGACCGGAAGGGGCGCTTTCCTGTGCGAGTGGTTGAGGATATCGACCCCGTTGACCGCATCGCGGAACGGGTGGTCGTACTTGAACGAGGATTGGATGGTAAAGGTCTGGACGCTAGGATATTCCTCCCCGCAGTTGCTCACATTCACAGGAGCGAGGTTGCCGCGGAAAGGCGCCCCGCCCACGCCCAGGATCGGGAGGATGGGGATGCTCAGCTTTTGTTCGAGGCGATCGAGTTTTTGTAGCGCGATTTTCGCAAGCAGGACAGCGCTCGCCGCCCCGTAGTTCAGCGCCGGGTCCGAGCGCGCGATGAAGACCCGCTGGTGGTCCGAGTCCTTCCCTTTCAGGTATTCGCCGACGATTCGGTCGCAACCCTGGATGGACTGTGAATCCTCGAAAAGCGGGATGACGTTTATTTTCTCAGGCTCGAAATCGCCTACCCATTCCTTGACCTTTATGCCTTCCTTGCCAAGCCGGGTGTCATTCTGGCCTATGATGACTTTCTCGTAATAGTTGCGGACACGCTCTATCTCAAGATGAGATGTCGTCATGGGCAGGATGACTTCGAAAATAGGCGGCGAATCATAACCAACGGCTTTCGCGACATCGTACGCGCGGGGGATGCTGTGCAGCGTCTCGAGCAGTATCTTGCCCTGGCCTTTCTCCACGCTCGGGTTCGGGACACGGTAGGTCAGCCTGAACTCTTTGCCCAGGCACTGCTTCGTGAAGAAATCGGTGTAGCGGGAAAGGAGCTTCTCAACGACCTGGTTGTCGGCTTCTTTGCCTTCGGAATCCCACATCTGTTCCGTGCAGCCGAGCTGCGAGAAAACGAAATACGCCTCCTTGACCTCGGATTCTCCGGCGAGGATGTCTGAATCGGAGAAGAACGGGGTGGCGACATTATCCGGGTGCTGCGTGCTCATGCAGCGCGGGACGTTTTCGGCGCTCATAGTTATCGAAAAACAGTAAGGGGGCTGAAAGATTAAATATGGGGCGGTCGGAAATTTATCAATGATAAAAGCTATCATCTTCGATATGGATGGAGTGCTTTTCGATTCGCAACGAATCCATTTCGAAGCAGAAAAAAGGACGGTTGCCAATTTCGGCGGGAAGATTACGGATTCCGAGCTGAAAGGCTATCTCGGATGGAACGAGGAAGCGTTCTGGGAGGACGTGATCAGGAGATGCCACCTCAAAACTACTGTCGAGGAGCTCGAACAGTACGAAAGGCCCCGGCTTGAAAAGATGATGGAGAGCGCTCTGAAGAAAGATGAGGCTCTTGGGGATTTGCTTTCGTATCTTCGGAACAGGAAAATCAGGCTCGCCGTGGCGTCATCGGCCGACCGCCACCTGGTGGGGATGATCCTCGGGAAGCTGGGGATAACCAGGTTCTTCGATGCCGTCGTAACAGGAGAGGATGTCAAACGTAGCAAGCCGGCGCCGGACATATTCCTGGAAGCGGCGAAGAGGATCCGTGTCGCGCCGAAGGATTGCATAGTCGTAGAGGACGCTCCTGCCGGGATCGAGGCTGCTAAACGGGCCGGGATGCATCCTATCGCGCTGCGCGGGAGCGTTAATAAGGGATTGGATCTAACGGGTGCCGAGCGGGAGATAGCGGATTTGAACGGGCTTCCTGGGATTATCGGGTTTTTAGGTGCAAAACCCAGCGTTTAAATTTCTTTCTCTACCCATTCTAGAATAGAAAGTACAGGAGTTCTACTCTAATTCATCGGTGATATTGATATGGGAACGATAAGACCAGGAAGGAGCATCAGGGATGCTGACAAAGTCGCATGGACAAGATTCTCGAGGCGCAAGCCGAAGAAGTCTTTCATCAAGGCAATGCCGCACAAGGACCTGCACCAGTACAGGATGGGAGTGATGAAAACCGATTATGACCTGGTCATGAGCATGCGCAGCGATTACGACGTGATACTGCGCGACAACGCTATCGAGAGCGCCCGCCAGAGCATGAACAAGTACCTGGAGAAATCTGTTCCCGGGGCATACTATTTCATCGTGAGGGCATATCCGCACCATGTGATCCGAGAAAACAAGATGATCGCGGGCGCAGGTGCCGACCGCCTTCAGAAAGGCATGAGGCAGGCATTCGGCAGGCCCACGGATATCGCCGCGAGGCTCTACCGGGGCAAAGACCTCTACACCATCCACACCTACAAGGCGAACCTCGAGCACGTGAAGGTCGCCTTCAAGAAAGCCATGAAGAAGGTCTCCGGCAGGTACTCGATGGTCCTCGAGTGAAAAGCCCGGATTTCCTTTCCTTTTTATTTATCGCCTTTAGTGTCCGATTGTGGTAATCTATTTATAAACCTAACCATCCAATAATACCCATATTCTATTCGAAGATGGGAGGGTGAGAATATATCATCTGATAAAGTCACTGTGGACGAACCGTTGGTCAGCACCGATGTGGACAAGCTAATCCGCACTGTAGCGGAGAAGAAGAGGGTGGGCCTCTACGAATTGCAGCAGATGTGCCATATCGACAAGAAGAACATGGATAAGTGGATACGCGTCCTCGAGGACGAGGGATATATAACTATTGAATACGGCATCAGGGGCACCTATGTCATATGGAGCGGCAGGGGAGGCATCCATGAGGCCATGCCGCAGCAGGCGCAAGAGAGGCCTGAAGCAGTGGTCTACGCGCAGGATGCGCAAAAAGAGCCTGCGCACGTGCAAGCGGACAACGAGCCGGAGGAGCTCCTCAGCAAGTACCTCGAGAGGAAGAGGACCGAGGCTAAAGACAGCGATACTCCCGATTCAATCAAAACAAGCATCCTGAGCAGCATGAAGGATGAGAAGAAGCCGGAGCGCAGAGGCGAGGCTGAAGAGAAGGCGAAAGATGCCGAGAAGAGCATCTCGGAGGATGTCGCAGAGGCCTTCGCGAAAAGCCAGGTGAGATCTGGGAAGAGGTTGGGAAGCGAGATAACGAACACGTCTTTGGGAGCTATCCCTACAGATGTCTATGAGACCGTTTCGGCATCGTCCGCTACAGATTCATCCACTTCGGCTCCAGGCACAGACCCTGAGTCCAGCGGGTCGCATCAGGGAAGGTCAAGCGGCAAGGAAGAGGCGAAAACCGTCTTCAGCACCAAGAACCTCGCCATCGAGCTGCCATCCAGGCAGAGGCAGGTCGTCTCTACGGAGAACCGAGAGATGGTCAACGCCTACATGGATGAGATAAACCGCGAGAAGGGCGAGATAGAGCAGCTCAAACGGGAGAAGGAGACGCTCTACCGCGAGAAGCTCCTCCCCATCGAGAGCAAGATGGAGGCGGACATAATCGCATTCACGGAAAGGATAATGGACAAGCACGCGAAAATAACCCAGCTCCAGGAGAAGGTGCTCGAATTCCCGCAGAAGGTGGGCGAGCTGGAGAGGGCGCATGCTGAAGTCAACAAGGTGATGGAAGAGGGCAAGAGCACACTGGAGCGCACCAGCAAGAAGCTGGATGAGGTCATGAACGAGCTCAGGTTCTCCAAAGGCGAAGTGGAGGACAAGATAACCGATATACGTTCCACTATCGAGAGCGAATCGAAGCGCATCGATGACATCGAGCGCGTGAGGGCCGCAGCCGATGAGAGGCTGGATAAAATGAACGGCGCGATCTCGCTTGTCCGAAGCCAGATGGACGAGCTCCAAACCACAGTGGGAGAGCTCGAAGCGGATGTGTCTTTGGTCGCAAAGACCAAGGCCGAGCTTTCCGAGATGGTCCTTTCAGTCAAAGGCACTATTTCGAACCACAACGAGGAGCTCCAGTCGCTCGAAGCAGAGCTCGAGGAATTGTCCAAGGTCGAAGGATGGTTCGGGGAATACATCAACGATTACGAGAAGAAGATAGCTGATTTGGAGCAGTATGTCGTCCGCAGCGATGAGGACCTGACAGAACTCCAGGAATCGGCTGAATCGGCTTACATGAAGAACTACCTGAAGGAGCTCGAATCCATCACGGATAATTACCAGAAGGAGCTCGACGGCGCCCTGGATGAGGAGAAGGACATAGAATCCAAGATAAGTTCATCCAAGGAGAAGGTCGGCACTTTGATACGCGAGAGCCATGACATGATGAGGAACATGCGCGAGGGCACTCCTGTCACCAAGGATTTCGATACACTCCGGAAAAGCCTGAAGGAGAGGGCCGCGGCCATGAAAGGCACCCTTGGCGAGAAGGCGAAGGAACGCGACAAGCTCAAGGAGGACTCCGGCAAAGCAAGGAAGACCAGGGGCTTCAAGGGCAAGGAGAGTGTTAAGGTTGTTGCGAGGGCACTCGCGAGAACGGCTTCCAAACCCGTTCAGAAGAGCGTCCCGAGGACCGCTTCGAAAAGCTCTGGTCCCAAGAAGAGCGCTAAGAAGGGGAAACGGAGATGAATCGGGCAGGTGCCCATTCTCTTAATTTCCGTGGCTGGTTGATATGACCAAAAGGAAGATGCTCGTAGCAGGGATGATAGCAGGAACGGTGGCCCTCAATATCGGCATGGATTCATGCGACGGCAAAAGAACCGGCATCTCTTCTAGTTCTCCGAAAATCGAGACCATCTACAATTCAAAACTTGTCAGGCAGGGGCAGGATATCCTGAGCCCTGACGAGCGGAAAGTGAATGGCATCCGGGACCAGAGGCTCTATGCATGGAGGGTCGCTGATATCGATGGCAAAGGCATCGAACTCGCCCCGTCTTACGAACCGTCGCTCGCTGGCTCCATGACCAACCAGATGCCGGGCAAGAGCTCGATGGGATTCCGCATAGATTACGGGAAGGAGAGACGGATAGGCGAAGGCATCCTGTCCATGAGCGTGCTTCCGACATCCGGCGGGTTCCCTGAGACCGTGATCATCAGATATTCATATTCTGTTCCAAGGAAGGGCGAGTGAAATGGAAACCAAGAATAAAAAAATATTGGGAAATGCTTTCAGCATACAGATGCTGAATAAGAGCTCAACCCTTCGATTCCGCAGGTTGGAAATCGAAGAGGCGCGTGGAATCCTCTCGGATGGCTTCGTATCCGCAATAGGCCACAGCGACACGGCCGCAGTGCTCAGCAGCCAGCTCGGCCTGCCTGTTGCTCATAACCGCGTCAATGTCTCGATCGAGGATGCAGATGTGCTGGTCATAGCCCAACTCACTGGGGGTCGCCTCCCCGAAGGCGCAAAAACGCTTCCAGAAGGCATGCGGATCGAATATTGGGAGGTCAAGGATCTCGATATCCGCGATGAATTGATGGGGCGGGCGGAGCATCTCGAGCAGGTGGCTCGGGAATCGGGCGGAAAGCCAGGTACGCCATCCTTGATCGATGATCCTGCCGGTCCTGTACAAACACTGTTGGAACAAGCTGCATTCTTGAGGAAGCTCGCCGGGCAGATAAGCGACCTGAAAAAGGGATAACGAGGTTCGTTCCCTGATAGGTAGAGACAGCTACAGTTTCGTCTGTTCCTTCTTCTCCTTCCTGCTCCTGGAATCATCCACCACAGCGAGCCATGAGTCCCCTATCTTCATGAAATAGTTCCCGAACGTCTTCGAGAGAGAGATGCGCATCGGGCGGAATTTCCTCTTGCTCTCTATCGCGACTATCGTATCGCGCTCGACTTTTATCATCCCGACCCGCTTCAGGCGGGGAAGCACGCGGTTGTAGAATGTAGCTTTGGAGATGCCATTGGATCGCACGAAGGAGGCTATCTCTTCCCCAGACAGAACGGTCTTTTCAGAGAGCACTGTCATGAAACCCAACGCTATCTCGTAATATTTCGGCTGGTATCTCTTCGAGAAGATGAAATTCACGAGCTCTTCGATGTTCCATGAATTCCTTGTCATGGATTCGTTCTGGTCCTGGAATGAGCGCAGCTCGGGCGAGTCGTGGCGGGGGAGGTAGATGGACTCGGACGAAGGGACCCCACGGGAGGCGATCGATTTCTTAGGCTCCCCTGTCGCTAGGGGTTCATCCGGTGCACCGTCCGCATCTATCTGGTCTTCTGCCATACAAGAAGTAGATAGCGGTGAAAGAATATAATAGTGAGTCAGGAACGGGTAAAAAACAGGGGCGCAAGCTCACTGGCCGAATATGCTGCCGAAACCGGATTCCGCTTCCTCCTCTTCCTTGAGGACCTTCTCGATTATGCGCTTCTCGATATCAGCTTTCGGGGGGGCGGCCAGGTCTTTCAGCTTCTCGTCCGCTTTCTTGATGAATTCGCTGGATGCCGACATATAGATATAGAGCTTCGTCTTGTCTTCCCCTATCGCGCTGCCGTCTTTGAGCTTGTATCCGGTGCGAGCGAAGCTCTCGTCCGCGTACGGATCGGCTTCGAGAATCTTTGTTATGTCGGCTTTCTTCTTGCTGTCGCATTCATAGACTCTGTACATAGGATCAATCCTCCTCTTTCATGACGACTGCCGGCCGGCTGGAGCCGCCTCCGCTCTCGACCATGAGGCAAAGCGCGGAGTATGCGACCGGGTATGCGAAGAATATCGTGAAAAGGTTGACGAGTGGCACGAAGTTCAGGACCCAGGTGAACGCGAATATGATATATGTCATGAGGAAATTGATGTGCTTCCTCCTAAGGACGCTGAATCCCTGCCTCAGGGAGTTGTAGATGCTTGAGCCGCCTGAACCGGCAGCGACAAGGGCCGGGGTGAAGAGCGCGTGGATGATGAATGTTATCCCTAGTATGATCACCGCGGCCAGGATATCCATGAGCTCATAGTCGCTGAGCGCATAGACGTATAGGATTATGATGGGCGCGCAGCAGAGGAGCCAGACGATATCGCGCAGCAATGTTATGGTGAAGAGCTTCAGCGCGCTGCGGATGGCGTATGTGTAGAATTCGACGAGGCTTATCTTCTCCCTCGCGACCGCTTTGCGATAAGCGAGCGCCAGGGCGCCGTTGAAGCCGTCGGCGAGGAACATGAATATCAGCACGACCACGGCAATCACCACGAGCGTCGGGACAGAAGCGAGATCCACCGTGAAATTCAGCGCGGATGCCACCATGAAATAGATGAGGAACAGGGCGAACGATGCCAGCAATGAGATGGCTAGGAACAGGAGGAAAAGGAGCGATGCCCATATATAGTTGAAAGGGCGGCCCGAAAACGCGCTGAAGGCTTTTGAAAGGCTAGCGAACAATCCATCTCACCGGATTTAGAACGGAAGCAAAGTATTTAAATTGAACGCAAAAGTCTGACGATAAAATACATAAAAAAGGGAAAAACAAGGGGATCCAGCCCTAATCCAATCAAAGCTCGTACCGGTCATCCGACTTGTACAAGTCAAGCATCCTGCGGAACGATTCCGCGCCCTTCTTCCCCTCATCAGGGCCCAGCCTTAGGGGCCGCTCAGTGAGAGGGGATTCCATGAAATCCTTCTTCCCATCAGGCGCGTCTTTGGTCTTGACATCGAGCCCGCACTCTTCCCTCAGGTATTTCGCCTGGACAGGGCTCACTTCATGCAGGACGTTCACGCCGCGCCCCAAGGCTTCTGCGCCGAACGCGCGCTTGTCTTGGACCCGCACGGCCTTGCCTTCGACTTCCCGGTATACATTATTCATCGGATTCGATAGAACACCAGCCATATGCAACACCTCAAACCGCTCCGTACCTGTAAAGGACCCTCCAGACGGTCATCCTGGATACCTTGAACATATCCGCCATCTCGCGCAGCGATAATGGCGAGCGCATAGCCAATGCTCGCAGTTCTTCGGTTTCATCGGCGCTGAGCCTTTTCGGCCTTCCGGACCTGCTTCCTGGAAAATCAGCTTTTGTTCCTTCTTCGCCCGGACATCTTTCGGAAAATTCCATCGCTTCGTCTGCTTCATCGTCGCTTTCCGATTCATCCCTGGATTTCCAAACACCCTTTCATTTTTTTTCACTCCCAGATGCAGAACACTGCCCGTTCGAGCGGCTTAGTGTCTATCTGTACATATCCGTGCAGAGACAAATATATAAAGCGTTGTCACATTATCGGCATATCCAGGGGGATAAGCATGGCATCCGTGAAATTAGAGCCGAAAACCGATATGCTATTCAAGAAAGTGAAGGGGAAGACGATACAGTGCCTCGCATGCCACCGCTATTGCACGATTCCCGATGGCAATGCCGGTTTCTGCGGCGTCCGGATGAACGAAGGCGGCAAACTCCATCTCAGCGTGTACGGGAAGCCGGCTGCGGTGTGGGTGGACCCGATAGAGAAGAAGCCGTTCTTCCATTTCCTCTCAGGGAGCACGAGCTATTCGATAGGGACTTTCGGGTGCAATTTCGCATGCAGTTTCTGCTTCACCCCGGAGAATTCAATCGTGAATGACGGCTCGATAAAAAATCTCGATGAGATGTTTGAAAGCTGCGACCAGAAAATCAGCAATACCCATGGCGACATCGGTTTCGTAAAGGACAGGAAAACCATAACAGCATCAGGTAGCAGGGAAAAAATAGCGGCGGTTTTCAAGCACCAGCACGAAGGCGATGTCCTTTCCATCAAACCCCGCCATTCACCGCCCATCACATGCACCCCAGACCACAGGTTCCTGGTCTACAGACAAGGAAAGATCGAAAAGGTTCCTGCCGGGTTGTTAAAGAAAGGCGATATGCTCACGATCCCGAAGATAAAACCAATCGGCGACAAAACGCCGCTGAATTCTGAAAAACTCCTCTCTTTCGGCGTCTCGAAGATAAAAAAAGGGAGAAAACTGGGGCGCGAAGGCCTCCTAGCGCTCATGACCCTTAAAAAATCAGGGAGGACATCGAGGCAGATAGGGAAGATCCTTGGCATGCATCCGGTCTATCTCAGGAAACTCATGGCTGACCTGGAAAAGAAAGGGATTGACGAGGATACTTTCTCATATCAAAATTCCGTAACCATCAAAAATGGCAGGGCGAAATTCAAGATGGAAAAGGGGGACGGCATCCCGAAAACGATAGATATCGATGAAGAGTTGGCTGAACTTCTGGGTTATTTTTGCGCCGAAGGCAACGTCGCAAGATGCCAGGGGAGGCCGACCTCGTTCAATACCGTGTTTTCCTTCGGAAGGCATGAGAAGGACCTGATAAAACGGACCGCATTTCTCCTAGAGAAACTATTCCAAGTAAAACCTTCTATCAGAGATAGGAGAACGACAACGACTGTCGAAGTGGGCAAATCATCGTTGGGAGTGTTTTTCGCACTGTTGTGCGGGAACAAGGCTCACCATAAGAAGGTGCCAACGCAGATCGCCCGCTCAGAAAAAAATGTGATCCGATCATTCGTCAGAGGATTTTTGGCAGGCGATGGATGCATCATGAAGGGTATTATCTCCTTCAATACAGTTTCGAAGAAGATGGCGATGGGATTGTACCACCTATTACTGCTTCTGGGTTACCTGCCGAGTTACTATGAATGGAATCCCCCAGCCAGGAAGCGAATCGAAGATAGGATTGTCCGGCAGTCTACCCTTTTTTATGTCAAAATCCAGGCAGAACGATTCAGGGCGGATCTTCTTGGAAAAAAAGATTTCATCCCAAGGATAAAGAGCGAATCCAATCTGCGATTCCGTGAAACTGACAAACATTGGCTGGTCCCGATATTCAAGATTCAGAGAAAGAGGTATTCTGGACCTGTCTTCAACTGCGAAGTGGACAAAGAGCATTCATACCTTGTCAATTTCGTAGGTGTCTGCAATTGCCAGAACTGGGACATCAGCCAGGCTCCCCAGGAAGCGAGGGTACGCGATCCGGCGAAGTGGAAGGATTATTTCACGAAACTGGTGGATAGCTGCCCTGAGCTCCCTCCCGAGCAGGCCGTGGAGAACGCGCTCGCGAGCAGGAGCAAATCCATATCGTTCACATACAACGAGCCCACGATATTCACAGAATATGCTGTAGACACGATGAAACTGGCCCATAAGAAAGGGCTGAAAGGGACGTATGTCACGAACGGCTACGAGAGCCATGAATGCTGGGACAAGATAACCGGCCTGATCGATGCGGCCAACATAGACCTCAAGGCATACAACCAGAGGTTCTACACGGAACTGGCGAAGGTGCCTCATTACGAATATGTGAAGGATTCGATCGAATACGCCAAGAAAAAGGGGATGTGGGTCGAGACGACCACGCTCATCATCCCTGGTTGGAACGACGACCTGAAAGAGCTGAAGGCCGAAGCAGAGTTCATGGCATCCGTCGACCCCGAGATGCCCTGGCATGTGACTGCCTTCCATCCGGATTACAAGATGCTGGACACTGAGGCCACGCCTCCGGAGATCCTGGTGAAAGCGCGCGAGATAGGGAAGATGGCGGGGCTGAAATACGTCTATTGCGGGAATGTCGGGTTCGGATATTCGGATTACGAAGCGACAGACTGCCCCAAATGCGGCAAAAGGCTCGTCTCGAGGATGGGATTCTCGGTCAATGAAAACAACGTCGTGAAAGGCAGATGCAAGTTCTGCGGGACGAAGATTTCCGGGGTGTGGGAATAGGATGGCAGCATCGCGCCAGGGAACCGGGATCGGGTTGAAAGTCATCTGATGCTCTTCCCGAAAACGCGGTCCATCTCTTCCTTTATGTTCTCAAAAATGATTTCGGATAATTCTTCAAAAGAACCAGGCAGTATCCCCCCTGCCTTGTCGATATGGCCTCCGGGTTTCTTGTTCTCCGGAACGCCGCAAATACGCCCGATCTTCCTCGCGATCTCATCGGCGCGCAGGTCGTTCTCATGCGCATCCCTGACATTCACACGAAGGGAAAGCTTGTGCAATGAAGGAGATATCTCGCCAAGGACGCCGACAACGCTTGCCCCGATGTCACGCAGGGCGGATGAGAGGATCGCGGCAGGTTCGATTTGCGTCCGGCCGATCGCCACGAGCCGTTCGTGCAGTATGCTTTTCCGGACCATCTTCATCTCATCGATCAGCACTGACACGGTCTGGGAGGACGGCGCTGGAAATGCCACCTCCTCTATGCGGTCGCGCCTCCAACCAGATGCCTTGCGCAGGCGCTGGAATATGACGAGGCTCTGATCATCAGCCAGCTTCAGCCTCTCGCTGTCGCAGATTATGCCGGAAGCCAGGGCGAGCGCCATCCGCTCATCAATCTCGTCTTTGGGAATAATCGAAGCCAGGATCTCGCAGGCTGATATGGCCTTGATATTGATTATCTCGACATCCGCATCAGGAGACGAGCTATCCTCCCGGCCCACATCCTTCTGATGGTGGTCGATAATCATATGTATCCTGTTGCCCAATATCCTGGCTCCGGTGAGGAGCGCGAGGGAATTCGTATCAAGCACGATTATAGGGCGGTCGTCTTGCGGAGGAATACGGTCCCATCCGCATACGTCTATTCCAAGCGCCTCGATCAATCTGTCCGTATGCGGGATTTGCTGGGAAACGACGATATCGGCCCTGCATGAAGGGTATTTCGATTGGAGGAAACGCTTGATGGCATAAGCAGCCCCGAGGCCGTCGCCGTCGGGGACGTCGTGGGTTGTCAGGATGGCACCGCTGTCTTTGTAGAGATCGATGGCCCTGCGGAACCTCTCGCGGTCCCGCTCGCTCGCCATCTTGCCATGGAAAGAGCGCCTTCTTCCCTGGTTGAAGTCATTGACGAAAGCATCTTCCCTGAGCCTGACCTCTGATGGCCCGCCGGGGATTTTGCTTGGCCGAATGATTATCGGTTTTTTGCTCTCCCGTATCCTTCCGTCTCCCATGAATATATCTATTACCACCCTATGCTTTATATATCCTTTTTATATTGGAACGGAGTTATCCGTCATATGGCGGATGATGATATCCGGATGCCTGCTGTCGCCGGCGGTTTCTACCCGTCGGACCCTGAGGAGCTGAAGGGGATGATAGAAGGATTCCTGGCCAAAGCCAAGGATATCGCTATCGACGGGAAGCTTCGCGCGCTCGTCATCCCGCACGCAGGCTATATCTATTCCGGACCGATAGCCGCATTCGGCTACCGGCTCCTGCAGAAGCACAAGGTCGAATTCGACAAGGTGCTGATGCTCGGTCCGTCGCATTATGCAGGATTCCTGGGCGCTTGCGAATCGGGTTATTCGGCATGGGAGACGCCGCTTGGCATCGTGAAAGCGGTGAGCGTGAAGGCATCGGTTCCGGACGAGTATAGGGATATCATCCAAACCTATCCCCAGGCGCACGCCCCAGAGCATTGCCTTGAGGTCCAGCTGCCGTTCCTGCAGATTGTTTTCGGTCCGATGAAGGATTACACGGTCGCGCCGATTCTCTGCGGAGATGTGGACCCTGAAACGCTGGCTAGCGCGCTTGCTGGTTTGGTGGATGAACGGACTCTTGTGATAGCGAGCTCTGACCTTAGCCATTATCTTCCTTATGACCAGGCTGTGAAGACAGACAGCATAGCGAACCAATCGGTCCCTTCCCTGGATATTGACCGGTTCGAGCGCGATGGGAACGCTTGCGGGAAACTCGGGATATTGACATTGATGCATATCGCGAAGCGCAGGGGATGGAAGGGGATCCTCCTCGATTACCGCAACTCGGGCGATACTTCCGGCGACAAGAGCGGGGTCGTCGGATACGGATGCTACGCATTCTATGAAGCCAGCGGCGGAAAAAGCGAACGGGGCGTAAAACAAGCCAGCAAGGCGAAAATCGAGAAAAAGAAGAAATGAATCGAAAAAAGCGAAAATCGCAGTAGCGAAAAAAGGATAGATGATTGGTCTTGGCGGTATTATGGCTGTGAAAAAACTCGATGTGAAAGAGCAGAGATTCCTCCTGGCGCTCGCGAGGAAATCCATAGAATATTATCTTAAGAACGGTAAGCAGATGGTCCTGGATCCGAAAGATGTGCCGTCCAAGAGGCTCATAGAGGACGGCGCATGCTTCGTGACATTATACAAGAACGGCGGGTTGCGAGGCTGCATCGGGACGCTGGAAGCGCACCGGCCTCTCGTGATGGATGTCATCGACAACGCGGTCTGCTCTGCGTTCGGCGACCCGAGGTTCCCTGAGATGAGAGGCGATGAGCTTCCGCTCGTGAAGATATCGATATCGTTCCTCACTCCCCCTGAGAAGTTCCCGGTCAAAGACGAGAAGGATTTGCTTTCACGGCTTGATCCGAAAAAGCACGGCCTTATCATCCAGAAGGGGTATGCCAGGGCGACGTTCCTGCCGGTCGTGTGGGAGGAGCTGCCGGATAAGACAGAATTCCTCCGCCACCTGTGCATGAAGGCAGGTTTGAACCCGGACGAATGGAAGGACACCAGGTCGATGAAGTTCTTCGTGTATGAAGCGCAGGAGTTCGGGGAAGAATAAGCGGTTTTTTAATTGAACGTTGCCAAATGAAAAATAACAGTTGGAAAACAATTGCCGACGCGATAAAGAACGGCGTTCCGTTCTTGTACGTCGTCATTCATTCCATTCATGCCGACGTCGCATAACCCGGTAGTGCGACAGTCTCGAAAACTGTTCCCTTGTGGATTCCAGGTTCAAATCCTGGCGTCGGCGATTTCATAAAATAATTCGAAGGTGATTCGCGATGATCGTCCTGAACCTGAAGACCTATGAAGCCAGCATACAGAAACCGCTCTATTTTGTCGATATCGCAAGCGAGGTCGTCGCCGAGACCGGTGTCAGGGTGATAGTCTGCCCCCCAGCTCTGAGCCTGCACGAAGCTGCAGAACGGTTCTCTGGCGTCTTTGCCCAGCACACAGACCCTGAATCCCCTGGGGCTTATACCGGCTCGATAAACGCCGAGATGCTGAAGCACGCGAAGGTGAGGGGGTCTCTTGTCAATCATTCGGAGAAGCGGATGGCTCGGGAGAAGGTCAAGATTGTCGTAGACATGCTCCATTCGAACGGCCTTGAGAGCATCGTATGCGCGGCGAGCGCGAAGGAATCCGGGGATCTCGCATCTTTTTCGCCGTCTTTCATAGCCGTGGAACCGCCCGAACTAATAGGAAGTGGCGTGAGCGTCTCGAAATCGAGACCGCAGGTCATTAGCAACACTGTGAACGCAGTGAGGGAGAGCAATGACAAGGTGCCTGTGCTCTGCGGGGCGGGGATAAGCGACAGGAACGATGTGGAGAAGGCGCTTTCGCTTGGTTCCAGCGGCGTATTGCTCGCGAGCGCGTTCGTGAAGGCGAAAGATCCGAAAGCGTTCCTGAAGGATCTCGCTGGCGCGTTCTGAAGGCGCTGGAGAAGTGAAGGGCGGCCATGTGTCCAACGGAAAGCAGCGGGGGCGTATTATCCAAAATCGAAGCCTACTTCGGACTCGCTGAGACGACGTGGATACCTTCGCTGGACGGGTTGCGAGGCATCGCCATCTGGATGATCCTGAACACCCATATCTTGCTGATATTCCTTGCGGACCACTATTATGCGGGCAAAGGGTCGCTCATAGATTCGACGCTGAACGCGTTGCAGGCAGGGGACATCGGAGTGGAATTGTTTTTCGTGCTTTCAGGTTTCCTGATATACCGTTCCATCAAATCCAAGAAGCCGGGCTTTTTCAGATTCATGAGTGATCGGTACCGCAGATTGCTACCTATGCTCCTGATTTTCGTCGTTGCGCTAGTCATATCCGTGATACTGTCTGGTTTCGCATCGAATAGCATGCTCTGGAACAAGCTGGAGATTATCGTAAACACCATCACACTTTTGCAGATATTCAACGCCCCCCTCCCATCGATTGTCATGTGGACGCTGGTGTACGAGATATATTTCTATATACTTGCAGGTTTTCTGCTGATAGTATTGGACGATAAGATAACTCGGAGCTGGTTCGGTTTCTTCCTCGTCGCATTGATTGTCTGGTCCTCCCAGTTCGTGCTGATGCAATCCCCTATCCCGCAGACCGATCGTTTCATGGGGTTCTTCTTCGGAATGGCGGTAGCTAAAATCGTCGAGGCCAGGAAAAAAGTACCTGCGGAGAACCACCTCTGGCTGATCGGGGCTGCCGGGATATCGGCGCTTCTTGTCTATGCAGGGGTTATCGCCAGGGATTCCGGATGGCAAGGGGATGCGGTTATCAGGAATATCTACTTCCCGCTTGCCAGCATGTGCTTCGCGTTGGTCCTTATATCCTCGCTCAACGAAAAGAGCGCGATACATAAGATTCTGTCCTTCAAACCGCTGAGGATAATAGGGCTGATAAGCTATCCGATATTTTTGATGAACCTGATAGTGAGGGATGACGTATGGAGCGTCCTCCACGATAAAATCGGCGGCTTTGCGCAAGTGATAGCGGTTTATCTGCTCACGATAATAGTGTCCTGCATCTTTTCCGCCCTTCTGTGGAAAAACATCGAATTCAGATTGAAACCACGCAAACGAGATGGAGGGGCGGGAAACCGCGTGGCAGAAGCGAAATCCGGCCCCCAGAATCATTCCGGCTCGTAACGAAATCCACGCCTGCTTAAAGGCTTTATAACAGTTTCCAAACAATAAAAAGCGATACGAATTACCAGCGGTTGTAGTCTAGAGGCCTTTTTGGCTTACGCTCCTCCGAGGGCAAAAAGCCCTGGGAAAAACCAATTGAGGAGAAACAAACAAGAAGGCCGGACATCCTGGTTAGGACTTGGGGTTTCCAACCCCATAACTCGGGTTCAAATCCCGACGACCGCAAAAATCATATAATTTTGGGGTCCCGGGAAGCTTCGGCTTCCTGTCGACCGCAAATACCTGTTTTCAATATAAAATCATCGAATAACCGGATTCACCGTGCGAAACCTTGCATGGACCGGATTTTTATGTGCGCGATTACATCGGAAAGCGCGATAGCGCCGGATTCCCACCCTGTTGGTTTTTACGTCGTGACGGGATTACTCTTTTAAACTGAATCTACCATATTAGTACTGTTGATCCAGTGTCATCTCCTGATAAAACAAAAGTCTTAGCCCAGCCAAAGGCATTGAGCAGCTGCCAGCCTGAGCGCCGGGCCAACGACCTCCATCTCAATGTGCTGAGAGGCAGGACCCCGGCCGTCGAAGGGCTCCAGGATGTTCGCGCCCACGGCGTGGAACTCGAGCCGATAGCTGAACCGGACAGGCTCGTGGAAGCGGGGTTTCGCATCGCAAGGATGATGAACGAGGATTACGGCTCCATGGTCGGCCACATACAGGGCCTTATGGGCGAGTTCTCCCAGGCTAGTTCATGCAGGATATACCTGAACCAGAAGGCGGATGTGAAAGGGAAAAGCTATTACAGGCTGGAGCCAAGGCTATCGATCGAGAAGACCCCCGGGAACGAGTTCTATGTCACAAGCGAGGACTGGAAAGCCTCCGACATCGAGAGCGCCATCATGCAGAAATCCTTCAACGAGTGCAGGCAGATAGTCATCGATTATGACAATTCCCTCCAGGTCCTATTCGAGAATCTGGATATGAACAGCCATGCATGCGATGTCTATCCTCTTGAAGCGGCCTGGATGGAGGATAAGAGCAAGCACATGTCGGTGATCCCGCTCTTCTACCGCGACAAGGAATCGCCTTTTGGCGTCGCGATATTCGACGGGATTGATTGCAGCGACAAGAGCCTCGGTAGTTTCGGCAGGACATTCTGGACCGCCAAGATAGCCATGGCCGCGGCGTCGCAGATATCCTTCGCGCTCATCCACCGCTTCGATGCTGTCACCGGCCTTCCCAGCAAGAACGATTTCAACGTGGACCTCCATGCTTTCATAAGGAGGCTCCTTCACGCGGAGGTTTCTGACCTCAAACTGATGCTCATCGATTTGGACGGATTCAAGACCATCAACGACTCTTTCAGCTATAGGACAGGCAATAGAATACTTCGCGAAACCGCGAAGAGAATCGAGTCCGCTGTCAGGGCCGACGATTCGGTATCCCGCTGGGGCGGGGACGAATTCTCGATAATCCTTCCGGGGATAAGCATGGGCGATTCCTGCAGCATAGCCAGAAGGATAAACGCCGAGGTCGCGGGGATAGAGCTCCAGACAGAGAAAGGCGCGGCCAGGATAAGCTGCAGCGTCGGGATCGTCGATGTCGGGTCTGTCCTGGAGCGGCTGCTGAAGACAAGGCGGGCCGCGAAATACTATGGAGAGGAGATGAGGCTCGTCCAGAGGGCTGCCAAGAGGGCTTTCGATGTTGTGGATGGCCTGCTGAAGGCAGCCAAGAAGAGCGGCAAGAACTCGGTGTTCTTCGATGACGACGGGATGGCGCGGGAATGCGCCAACAACGATGCGGGGCCGGGCATCAGCATGTGAACTACCCAGCGCTGAAGCGCTGGGCTTCTTTTTCTTCTTTCAACGACGAAACTATCGTCTCATCTCCAGAAGCGTTACTTGTCAAGGTCGGCAATCCGACCTTGAGCATGCTCGGGAACGTTACGACGTTCCCGACATCCCGGCGTTCCACCGGTAGCTCGGTTGAGAATATTGATTGCAGCATTCAAGTCCCTGTCCATGCTCAGGCCGCAGGAAGGGCAGTTATGCTCTCTTTCATGCTCTTCTTTCTGAACGCAGGTTCCACAATGGCTGCAATCTTTTGTAGTGTTCTTCGGATTCACGAATACCACAGCACAACCAGCACTTTCAGCCTTGTAGGATATTATATTCGTGAATATGCTCCATCCCGCATCTGATATGCCTTTGCCGTGCTCTTCAGCTATTCCTTGCACGTCCAAGTCTTCAAATGCGATGAGAGAGTATCGTGAGAGGAGATTATTGGCTGTCTTATGAAGCCAGTCTTTTCTTGTATCGGCTACTCTAACATGGATTCTTGCGACCATCAGCTTGGCTTTTCTCCTGTTCTTGCCGCCCAATTTCTTATTGGAGAGTTCACGTTGGCGGAAAGCGAGTTTAGCCTCGTATTTTTTCATGTGCCTTGGTTTCTTGATCCACTCGCCATTAGAAAGGGTCGCGAAAGTCATCAAACCGAGGTCTACGCCCACGGCTTCGCCTTGTTTCATAGGAACTGGCTGAACTTCTGCTTCTGCCGTCAGAATCGCATACCATCTGTCGGATGATTCTTTTTTCAGTGTCAAGGTCTTGATTGCACCATAAATCTCCCGATGCTTCTTGATATTTATCTCTCCGAATGGAGTTACTTTCAGCTTGCGCCCTGAAAGTGAGAAACCTGATTGGGGATAATGCAGACTTTTTACGCGGTCTGTTGATTTGAAACGAGGGAAACCACCTTTCAGCCCTGCTTTCTTACGCTTGATTTTCACCTTGATCGCTAGATAAAGGCGAATGAGAACGTCTTGGGCAACTTGGGAATGCATTCCCGAGTACTTGCTAATTTCCTGGTAAGCTTGCCTTGATGGGAATAGCTGATAGTCTACATACAGCTGCTTCGCAAACTCCAGGCCATCGTTCCAGAGGTTCTTGGAGAGCCAGAGATGTGTTTGCATCTCCTTCGCTTGAATCTTGTTTGGATACAGACGGAACTTGTAGGCCCGTACGACTTTCATGATAAAACCGTAGCAAATGACCCTAATAAAGGAAATGACAGTTCATTTCCGTTGCACTACGACGTAATTGGCCCTTTCATCCCATATTTGAAAATATGGGATTTCTCGAGCCTAAAGCATTTAAAATTCAACCATCAATCAATCAATTACTTTTGCCTCCGTAGCTCAGAGGGCGTCCCGATTCCGGAGCGCCTGGGCAATGGCAGAGCGACTCTCTCGTAAACTTTTTGGGAAAAAGTTTATTCAAAAAATTCCCGATAGGCGCACGGAGTAGGTCGGGGGTTCAAATCCCTCCGGGGGCTATCTAGTTTTATCTGAGAGTTCTCCCTCGCTGGCAGCCCGTTTCCGGTATCCGGTTTCGGGTTCAGGGTTTGTGGTTTGGTTTCCTCTCCTTCTCCTCCGCTTCAGGCCTTGATGAAGGGGGTTTGGATCCGAGGGATTCCCTCAGCACGTGATAGCAGCGCCTTTTCACTGCGGTCAGATGGTGGTTTTCGGCTTCATCAGGCCCCAGGATCTCGAGCATTTCGCGGGCCTGGTCCGGATTCCTGATGCCGGCCACAAGAGCCTTGACCGCCCCCTCCCTTGTCGCAAGGTTCTTGTCTCGGATCTGACGGATCGCATTGGGTATCCCTGAAGGGGTTTTTGAGGGCGCTTTCGACGGGCAGGGCATCGTGCTCACGGTTTTCCTAGCATCCGCGTCGTAAGTGATCCTGAGGCTGGCAGGCTGCGGAGTCGGAATGAACTGGTTGCACACGCCCCTGAGCGAAGCCATAAGAGATTCGTCATCCGACGCTCCCTTCAGAGAGGAGAGCACAAAGTTCGCCTCGTCCGAACCGCGGGAGGCGTAGGCCTTGAGGATATCGAAGGCTATCATCTTTCCGGCTTTCCCATCATGGTCTTTGGAGGAATAGAGTTTCGCGATCCCCCCGATGAATGGCGCGCAGTTCTTGCCATCGTCCGCCAGCCGTTTTATTATGAACAGCGCAGTGTGCATCTGGTATGGATTCCCATGGCTGATCAGGTGCTGGAGGACCGGGTGGCTTTCGGCCATGCAGCAATGCAGAAGGGAGGCGTGTTCGAGGACGCCGGTAAGGGCGTCTTTGGCCTCCCGGTCGGTTTCCTTGATGATGGCGGATGAGACGGGGCCGATGAGGCTCTCGAGCTCTGATTTCCTTTCAGGCGGGATTTTCTGGAGAACGAGGGCCGCCTTTATCTTCGGCCAGCGCTCATCTCCTAAGAGGACCGAATCCATGCCGGGATTTTTATGGGGTCCTTCAGCAGCAGGTTGCTGCATCAAGGCGCTGCCCCGGTCCGCAGGCTGCAATACCCGCAGGGTTTGTTTTCTTGATGGAATCTCGGGATGGGTGATTCTGGTTCTTTGCTTGTCCATGTGTTAATGATGGCATGGGGAGTTTATAAAAAGGATTTGTATCAATCGGGGCTCGACGCTATCATATCAAAACAGATATTCCCGAGTTCGATGACGAGCGGATCTTTGTTTTTAGCGGTCATGGCTTGCAGCCTCCACAGCACGTCCTGGGCCTTTTCCGGGCCACTGCGCGCATATCCTTCAAGTTCGAGAAGGGCGGATCCGTTTTTTTCTAGGTCATCCCCGACCAGAGCCGCGAGGAGTTCGTCCAATTGGATATCGTGCGCGTTTTTTCCGAGGCAACGGATCGCTTTCTCGTACTCGTTCAGGACCCTTCCGGATTTTTGGCCTTCGTCGAGTTTCTCCTGCACTTTAATAAGTTCGCTGCCCGCGGTCGACATCGTCCTCGGGATTCCCGCGGGCCCGGACAGATACCCATTCAGCGTCTCGAAAGCGATTTTGCGATTATCCAGGGAGATGTCCCGCAGACGGCTGAGAAGGCCCTCCAGATGGGCCTCTGAAAGGATGCCGTTGTTTTTCACATGCTCCTGGAAAGCCTGGAGCACCATGCATCGTATATTCATATCCTGGTTTCCTATGAATTCGGCAAGGGGAGGCAGCAGTGCAGGCAGTTTCCCGCCGGCGCTGATTTTCTTGCTGGCCATCACCGAAAGCCTTGCGGCGCGGAAATAATCATAGCGGGCCAGAGGATCCGTTTCCCGCGTCAGGCCTTCCACGACTTTTTTGAATTCCCCTTCGAGGCTATCGCCGTTCTCAGCAAGGGCGACCAGCCCTTTCGCATCTTCCCGCAGTTTCGACTTCCTGTTCTCATCGATAGACGCAGGACCCCGTTCTGAGCGATCGAGCATCGGTTCGGAAGAAGGCGGCCTTGGCGCCATGCCATTCCTTCGCGTTGCGTCGGTTCTTCTGGTCGCGGCTGCCAATGGAAGGGGAGTCCTCCTGCTATCGCTGTGAGAATTGGAAAAGCCGTTGCCATCATTGCCCATGTGTCTAAATTTGTATAAAGAAGTTTAAAAGAATATGGGAAATAGTGGTTCTGGAAGGCTCAGCCCAGAATCCTGGTCAATTCGGACTCGAAAACGGATGGGTTCGAGATTATCTTGTGGGCCTGCGCGCGTATGTCCTTGTATTTGGAGAGGCGGGCGAGGTTCTTCAGGGCATCGGTGTCCTTCCTCAGGCTGTCGAGCGCCATGGACCTAGCGTCGCGGAATTTGGAACGGCTCGCGACATTGAGGAGGGCATTGCTCTGACCCGCCAGCCGCTCGACCGCGGCTGCGCGGCAGTCCTGGTAGGGAGACATTATCGCCACATCGGCAAGGATATCCGGGTCGTCCAATGAGGATACCATGTCGGAAAGCAGCATGAGCGCAGTGGATTTTGCGTCGTTGAAACGAGACTCCACGGCTATCTTGCGCAACGCGTCCGGGTGCCTCCAGAGCCGTCCTATAGCCAGGCACCGTGCGTCCTGGTTCGGCGATATCTTCGCTACTTCGGATAACGTATCGACATCCTCTATATCCTCCACATGGGATGCCAGGAGGACCGCCGCCTCTTTCCGCACTTCAACGTGCCTGGATTCGAGGAGCAATGCTCCGAGCGCTTTCCTGTCGGCGGACAATGATTTCAAGGCCGATAGGCGCGTGCTCCGATAGCTCGATTCCTCTGCGACTTTGCGCAGGGCCGGGGAGTCGTTCTCTATTTTGCTCATCGCGGCGAGGCGCGAATCCTGGTTGGGGGAGCGCGAAGCGACTCGCGAAAGGGCGTTCGGCTCCGTGAGCATGTTCACCGCTTCCATTCTTGTATCCTTGAAGAGCGAGGAGCATGCCACCTCGATGACGGCGTCTGTAGCGGACGAGAGATCGTCGAGGGCTGCAGCGCGCGTATCGTCGTACGGGCAGTATTTGGCGATGTCTATCAGCGCTTCAGGGTCGTTCGTCAGGTGCGATATCGCGGCAAGGCGAACGAACTGGAAGCTCGAGAAAATCGCCAGTTCCGCAAGGACGCGCGAACGTCCGCGCAGGCGGTCCACCGCGTTCAGCATCACGAGGCGGTCTCCGCTCACCAGGACCTTTGCCAGGTGGGCGAAGCTGTAGCGCTCGTTGTGGCCGTGGAAGGCGGAGCTGAAGGCCGAACCTCCGCTCCGCTTCCTTGTCTCTATCCTGCCTCTTTTTGCATGGGTTGCAACCTCGCTCATGAGGCTCGAGCTAGGGTGCACTCTCTTTCTGGGACTGGTTGCCATGCGCATAAATTCAAGATTAGATTAATAAACTTTTGCCAAACTCAC
>CAILMU010000136.1 GCA_903835325.1 uncultured Microcaldota archaeon
CGTGCCTCTTCTCCGCTGGAGCGTCCGTCGCAGGCTTCTGCTGCTGCTGGACCGGCCTCTGTTGCGGGTTCTGCTGAGGCGCCCGGTTAGCGCTCGGCTGCGCCTGTTGCGGTTGCGTTTTTTGCGCGCCCGTCTGCGGTTTTGATTGCGGCGCTTGGCTCGAGACGCCCGGCTTCGTTTGTTTCAGCACCGGGGCCTTTTGCTCAGGCCTCCTCCTCTCGATTTTCGGGGGCTCGTAGGATTCCGCGATCATCTTGTTCTCCTTCAGGTAAAGCAGGAACGCTTTCTTGTTCCTCAGGATCCCGCTCTTTATCTTGCCGTAGAGCCCGCGCTTCGTCTCTTTCTTGAGAGCACCGCTTGCGATGAGCATCTTAAGGAACGCGCGTTGCGAGCGGACTTTCTGCATCCAGACATCTTTCGAATCGAAAAGCGGTCCGCGCCTGTGCCCCGGCCCGCGGCGCACTGTGCGCTTGGAACTGGCCCTGCCTTTCACCGGGAGCTTCTTGACCAGGCCTTTCTCTATGAGTCCCCGGACATCGTCCCTTGTCATGGCCCCTTCGATCTCTTTTATGGATTCCGGAGCGAACCTGATCTTGCGCTCGCCGACGCCGAAGATATCAGCCGCGAGCCTCCTTACTGTCGATATAGCCATATGCAAACACCTACTTCGTCGCCGTCACCGGCCCTCCTTTGCTCCGCGGCGGCTGGAATTGCGCCTTGGGCTTGCTCTGGGCAGTCCCCATCTTGGGCGCTGCCTGGGCAGGCGCCATCTGCTGCGGCGCCTTCTTCTTCTTGGAACCTGATTTCGCTTTCATGAACGCCTGTTTTTTCTCATACGCGTTCGATTTCTCTTCCGGCGTTCCGCATATGTTGAGCACGCGGAGGTTCATGGATTTCGCCTTCTCCTCCATCAGCTTCCTCTTGCGCATGCCTATACCGGAGGCGAACCTGAGGACGACGTCCGTGATGCCTTTCTGGGCATCAAGATCGCCCATGTTCGAGATGAAGGCCTCCTTCATCCCTGAAGGGTGGTTCCCGCGGATCACATCCGCGTTCCTGTAGCCGATCTTCGGGAGACAGCCCATGAACCTGTACTTCATCCTTTTCTTGTTGGCAGTCCCTCTCGGTTTCCTCCATCGTGCCTTGACCGACTTGAAGAACCCGAGGTTGGGCACCTTGAATGCCGGTTTCTTTTTTTTCTGTATCATGACAAACACCTTCACTCCGCGTTGAATATCCCGTCCTGGAACACACGGCCGTCCTTATCCTTTATCTTCATAGCCGTCTTCATGTTCGCAAGCGTCTGGCCGACATCCACTTTGTCCGGGCCGCTGATCGTGACGCTCTGGCCTTTCGCCTCGACTTTCGTGGCGCCGATGAGCCTGGCCTTGCGCGCCATCTTCTCGCCAAGGAAATTCTTTATCATGATATCCTTGCCTTTGACCTCGACAGATATCGGGAAGTGGGCATAGAGGAGCTTCATGCTCTTCTTGTAGCCGTCTTTGGCTCCGTTCACCATGCTCGCGAGGATCGAATCGCTGGTCCCCTGGAGAGCCTTGGTCCGGGCTATCACCTGGATCTTGTTGCCCTCTAGCTTTATCTCGACCTCTTTGTGGAACGTCTTGCGGACTTCGCCGGCCGGCCCCTTGGCCACGACCGTGTGCCCGTCCACATGAATGTTCACGTTGCTAGGTATATCGACCATAATCAACACCGCTAATATACGTAAGCTATGAGCCTTCCGCCGATGCGCCGTTTCTCGGCCTCGGCATTCGTCATGACGCCCTGCGGTGTGGAGACTATCAGGAGCCCGACACCGAAGGCTGGGATGAACTGCTGTTCCCTCTCGGCCCATTCGCTCCGCTTCACCGGCATCCTCGGCTTTATCACACCGCAATCGTTTATCCTCCCATCAAGGGTGACCTCGTAGAGGCCTCCGCGGCCGTTATCTAGCAGGCTGTATCCCTTCAGGTACTTGTGCTCCGATAGGAGCTTCAGGACCTCTTCGATGAGTTTCGTGGCTTTCACAGTGCACTTGCCCTGCCCCACTATCTCGTGCGTCTTAAGCGTGTTGAGCGCGTCAGCAAGATGATCAGTCATGCAATCAACCTCCGTATTTCCTGAATCCGATGCTCTCCGCCATCTCCCTGAAGCATCTCCTGCAAACGAAGAGCCCGTATTTCCTGATGAGGGCCCTGGAGTTGCCGCAGTTCCGGCATAAGCGTTTACCTTTCCCCTTGAATCTCTCTTCCATTGACATTTTCATAAGCATCACTCAAGTTTCACGTTCAATGTGGCTTTGGCGAATTCCACGGCCTCGGGTTTCGTAATGCGGTGCGACTTCCCGACCGCGCTGGACCTTATCCTGCGCGCCTGCACGCGCTTCCCCGCCCGTGCCAGCGAGACGCAGACATCGAAACCGAACATTCCGATGGATGGGTCGTATTTCGCGCCCGGGAAGTCGATGTATTCTGCGATCCCGAACGACAGGTTCCCCTGCTTGTCGAAATTCGATTCCTTGAGCACCCTCCTGCGGGCGATCAGCGCCTTGTCCAGGAAAGCGAGCGCGTTTTTTCCTCTGAGCGTGACCTTGACCCCGATCGGGAGCCCTTTCCTCAGCTTGAAGACCGGATCCCTCCTGCGGGCCTTTGTCTCGACAGGCGTCGCTCCGCCGGCCAGCTTGCTCATGAGGTCTTTGGCGTTCTCCAGGCGGTCTCCCGGCTGGCCCACGCCAATATTGACTGTGACCTTTTCGATCCTGATCTTGCGCATAGGGTTGAGTTTTTCATCCATTCCATTCACCCTGCCTTCATCTTGAAGCCGTCATCCACGACGAACAGGTATTTCGCGACCGTGATGAATTCGCCCTGCTCGCCCTTGACCAGGGCCTCGTTCGGCTTTCCGCCTTTCCTCATGATTATCTCCTTCAGCGTGACGATGTTCCCTGCGTGCTTGCCTTCCCTCACCAGGCATCGGGCGCCGGCGTGCATCTTCAGGTGGCCCTTCAATGAGGCCTTCGGGAGCGCGACGACCACGCTGTCGCCGACCTTTATGTTGTTGTCGACGACCAGGTTCCTCCCATCATGAAATGTGGCGTTCAGCTTCCCGCCCGGTATCGTGTGCTTGCCCGTCACTTTCAGGATCTTGGCGCCGGCTCCCTCCTTGGTTATCTCCACCGGGACGATCCTGCCTTTCCAGTCGACGACCATGCGGAAGTATTTCCCTGCTTTTGGCATCGAGATGACGTCCATCAGGCCCACCGGGAACTTCTCTTCGGTCCTCGCCTTTCCGTCGACCTCGATGAGCTTTGCCGAGAGGATCTTCTTTATCTCCCTGGCGGTCTCAGCGACCTTCAACAGGTCTCGAAGCAGGACGCCGAGCGGCATTGACAGTTTTCTCGGGTGCGGACCCGGGAACGGCCTGAGCATGAATTTGCTCGCTTTCTTGTCCGTGA
>CAILMU010000137.1 GCA_903835325.1 uncultured Microcaldota archaeon
GGTCGCTCGGGTTCGGGGTCACATACACGTTCGGCGAGCTCTTGAACCATGAAAGATCCACCTTAGGCGCATAATCGCCCTTGGAGAATACATACGCGCCGCCTATCATGCCCACAGCGAGAAGCAGCGCGGCGAGAACTATCATAATCCCTTTTCCGCCATGTTGATTCATTTCATGGCAGCATTCCTCTTCGTTCGTCATATCTTTTCCCATAATCGTTCACCATCGATGGATGCATATTCCCGCACCCTTATCAAAATCATCAGGCCGGATATATTTAAACCATTGGTGCTATGGTGCGGTCAAGGCCGAAATATGGAAAAACTAGAACTGCCCGCTTTTCCATCACGACGGGATCTCTGTCCTGATTTGGAAGAGGATGGAATCGACATCCTTCCTTACCGTCTCATGCCTCGCATTATCCTCATGCGAGAGCTTGTCCATCCATTTCGAGAATCTGAATTTGGATAGTGAGACGTTGAGGCGGATCCGCATCTCCCAGTCTGCTCTCCCTGAGATGAAATTCAGCGCCCACATGGCGTTGTCAGAGACCTTCCTGTCCGGGTCGGTGATATATGCGGTGAGGTACGGCACCAGGTTCTTGTTCCCCTCAACCATCGCTATTGCCTGGCCTATGCGGCCTTCGAGAAGATTGAAGAACAATTTATCTATATGGACCATGCTCGGTTGCAACCCTTCCACGCGGGGCTGGTATGCGACCAGCCTTAGGGCTGGCTGCGGATTTGGATTCTGCACTGTCTGTACAGTCTGCCTGTATGCTACGCTTATCGGGGGGGACATCTGATCTAGCTCTCACTTTGTCATTAATGTTTTTAAATATTCGCCCGGATGCGCGAAATGAAGCATTACCTTTCAACCCGCTTTCAGCGCCTTTTCCTTCTTCTCCTTTTCCAGCTTCCGCTTTATCGATTTCAACGACACGAAGCTGTCGCGCTCCATCTCATCGAGCCTGAAGGCTATCAGCCTCTTATCCTCTTCGAGCCTCGGGATCAAGACAAACTCGAGCGCGTTAACGCGCCTCTTCGTCTTCTCTATCTCCAGTATCAGCCTCTTCATGGCCGTCTCGGTCTCCGCGAGCTTAACGACCATCTCAAGTATCTCGTCGAAATCCTCGACAGCCGCATCTATCTTCGCGCTGGTCCCGGCGACAGAATATGTCGGGATGTCCATGAAATGCCGGCGCTCCATCACGGTCGTTATCGAAGGTATCTTCACGCCCATGACGTTCCGGACTTCGATGTCGATATCTATGTTTTTGGCGAGGTCCAAGGACACTTTCGTCAGTTCAGGCATGCTGTGATATGTAGCGGCGAGGCTGAGCGAAAGGTATCCGTGCGCCACTTTCTTCGCGAGCTGGCCCCGGAGGTCCTGCGCTTTCTTCAGTATCTTGAAGAACTCGAGGATGAGCGCGTCCCGTTTCTGCTTGAGGAGCTTATGGCCTTTCCCAGCCAAGGCTATCCGTTCCTTGGTCTTGATGAGCTCCATCCTTGTCGGATTCACGTCGCTTGCGCCAGCCATATAGGTTCACTCCATATTTCGCTTCCGTCTTTCCTTGATCATTTCGTCTCTGTCTTCGGTTCTTCGCCGTGTATCGTCTCCTCGCTCTTCACTTCGCCTCTGATTTCGGCACCTCTTTCCTCTTGAGGTACTTGGCGATGTATTCCTTCTTCACCCTCTTCAGTTCATCATCAGGAAGGATGGAAAGCAGATCCCAGGCTAAATTCAGCGTGGTATCGATATCCCGATTCTCGTACGGGCCCTGGCGCACGAACCTCTTCTCGAACTCGTCCGCCATCTTCAGGTATTTCCTGTCTACTTCCGTGAGGGCCTCTTCACCTACGACCGCGCTCAGGCTCCGAAGGTCACGGCCGTTCGCGTAGCCTGCGTAAAGCTGGTCGGAGACACCCTTGTGGTCCTCCCTCGTCCTCCCCGCTCCGATACCTAGGTTCATGAGCCTGGAAAGCGAAGGCAGCGGGTCCACCGGAGGATAGATGTTCTTCCTGTGGAGGTCCCTGCTGAGTATGATTTGGCCTTCGGTGATGTACCCGGTCAGGTCCGCGATAGGATGCGTCTTGTCGTCGCCTGGCATGGTCAGCACAGGTATCTGCGTGACCGAACCCTTGCTCCCTTTCACCCTGCCTGCCCTTTCGTAAATCGTCGAGAGGTCCGTGTACATGTAACCCGGGTATCCACGGCGGCCAGGGACTTCCTGCCTTGCCGAGGAAATCTCACGCAAAGCTTCGCAGTAGTTCGTCATATCCGTGATGAGCACCAGGACATGCATGCCCTGCTCATACGCCAGATATTCAGCTGTCGTCAATGCTAGACGCGGTGTGATGA
>CAILMU010000138.1 GCA_903835325.1 uncultured Microcaldota archaeon
GAACGAAGAAATCCAAGAAAACGATCATAGAGGGAACAAATTCAACATTCCACGAAAAAGCAAACGTTCTCGCAACTAAACTACCTCCAGAGTAGCTCACAAGAAAGTCAAATGGATAGCAACCTTCACCGAGTTGGCCAGGAGCTTGCCTTTCCCCCGTTCGTATCGCAAAGCATATAACTTCCTGCGCTGACGGCACCCGCCCGCAAGCGCGGCACCAACGATTTTATGTTTTTCGTGCAATGAACTTACGTGAAGTCCCTCAGTTTCGTGCGCGCACGGAAAGGAGTGTCGAACCCGGTTCTTATCGTCCTGGCACACCTCATGAGCTCGATAATGCTCGCGGTGCCGGCCTTTGTTCTCGTCCTGCTGCTTGCCTTTGTCTTTCCGCCCTCGGAATTCACAGGGTCCCTTCTGGCTGCCAGGCAGGCGGCCTATTCCGACCTTCTGCGGCTCTTCATCGTTCTTGCGGCGCTCATCTTCGCGGCGGGATTCGCAAGGCCGTTTCTCCAATACCTCCGCGAGGGCGAGTTCGAGCCGAAGCGCATGAGCTCGGTGCTCGTTTCCGCCTTTGCCTCCGCCGCCGCCTTATGGCTTCTCGTCCTCATGGGCCTCATTATCTTTTTCAGCGTGATGCCATCCTATAGCGGCATTGCCTTCAGCATGATCCTCCTCTGGGGCCTCATCTCCATCATCCTCGCAGTGCCGGCATCCTTCGTTGCCTGGCTCCTCGTTCGGGGTCGTTTGCATGGCTGAAGACATAACTTTCAAAAAGGGCCCGTTCGGCATCCTTACAAAGCGCCATCGCGCCTACCAGGCCTGGGAGCTCGTTTCGGTTCCGGACGCGCCCATGGACCTGGCGAACCTCTTCGCCCGCAAGCTATGGGGCGTCAAGTTCTCAGTGATCTACGATTTCAAGTCCATGAAGGCGTTCGTCGTCACCGTCGGGGAGGACCCTGCGGAATTCGCGACGATTGCAGCAGGAATCCCGGGCCTGGAATTCCGGCAGGTGCAAAAGCTGGACCTGGAAGTGTGCAATGCATGGTGCTACGTCTGCATGCCGCTCTCGAAGGAGCAGACAATAAAGGGGCAGCACATGGAGCAGGAAGAAAAGGCGGAGCGGCAGGCGCCTCCAGTGTGCCAGCACCTCCTCGCCGACCTCTTTTCCTCCTTTCGGAGGCGCGACTGCGCGCTCATGGTGTCCTTCGTGCCGTCCAGCCTCGCAGCGCTCAAAAAGGAGGGAAAGAATCTTGAGAGCCTTCTCAACCCAACCCTCATCGAGTCATACACCGATCCGTTCCAGAAAAAAATCTCGAATTCGGACCAGAAGCACATAGCGGCTGAAGTGCTTGCGATGGTCAACAACGCGGTGGCCTCCAACGATGCGGTGTTCAAAGCGGGCGTCATAGGGTTCGGCCCGGAAAGCGATGGGCTCCGCCGCCACGTGGTCTCGAAGATGATAGGCAACGGCGACAGGATCCGCGACCTGCGGGAAGTCAAGAACGGCATCCCGCAGCCGGGTGGCGACCCGATGAGCGGGGAGTTCGCCTCGCGCCTCATCTATTTCGGCCCGGAGTGCGCAAGGGAAGCCAACGTAGTCAAGCTTCCTCCGCTCCCTTCATCGGCACTGAAAGAAGGGGCTCCGATAGGGAGGGAGCTCGTGTGCGGTGTTGATGATTGCGGGCGGGAAATCAACTTCAGCTACTTGTCCCTGAACAGGCACTGCTCCATAACGGGGCAGCAGGGGACGGGGAAAACGACTCTTGCGATGTCC
>CAILMU010000139.1 GCA_903835325.1 uncultured Microcaldota archaeon
GGTAGTCCCTGAGCGGATCATCTCGCAGAACGAGAGGTTTGCCGAGGCTTCGACATCGGCAAGGGTCTGCTTTGCTTCAATATGCCATATCTTCTCCTTGAGCCATCGCTCGAGAGGGAGATCCTCTCCATACCCGCGAAGTATCGTCATGGATACGTGCGTATGCGCATTGACGAGACCAGGAATCGATATCTTGCCCTTTGCGTCTATAGTGGTATCGGCCTTAGCGCTGACCTTGCCGATTTTTGCGATTCGGTTGCCTTCGATGAGCATGCTCCCGTCAATCAGCCCTTGTGGAGTCAGGATGGATGCGTTCTTGATGAGGATTGACATCAGATGCTCTTCTGTCAAAGAGGATTTTTAAGCGACTAAGGCGCTGCACCCTTCAGCCGTCTTTATCGAAATCCCTTTCAAGGATCCCAGGTATCCAGTCCCTATAAGCGCAATTCGCGCCCGGATCGGCCGCAAGAGCGCCAAGGAGGCGCCGTTCCTCCTCGCTCCTGAACGTCGGGGCTAGAAGGTTAAGCAGATACCCGCACCGGGTCTTTTCATGATAGTCAAGCGTCCCCAAAAGCATCGCGAATCTGGCTTTCCTTGTCCCTTCGGGATCGTTCTGGGCGATGAGAGCGAGAGCTTCGGCCACGCTCGCCATAAAATCTCCCGTCGGTTCCTTCCAGATTTTAGGGTTTAGTGCGAAGCGTTCTGCCGCACCGGCTAGATTGTCGGCCACATTTGCATTGAGCGAATATCCTGATTCTGTCCTGTGCACGAACATCCTGAGCGAGAATGGCGCCGCATATGCCATCCCCGCCGCGATTTCAAGCGTTTTATCGAACCTCGGATCGCTTAGTATCCTCGGCTCGCGGATGAGAGCGGAAAGCTGGCGGAAGGGAACCGCATAATCCGTGCAACGATGCTGTTCATAATGATTCGGGGACATGGAAGCGTATCTTTCCGCAAGCTGCCTTGCCACATCGAAAAAAGCATCCGAAAGCTGAGGATGTTGATCGACAAATTCAGAAAGGTTCGCTTGAAGCTCTGCCAGGTAATCTGTTGATTTCGGGACCGTAGGCTTGCCATAATAATCTATTTCAAGAGCAGGGAAATGCGGTCGGGAAAGGAATGCGAGGAGGAATTCCCGTTCAGGGCCTGTGACCCCACGGGTCTGGATTTCCTGGGGAGCGAGGAGAGATGATACGACTTCATTGAAGATCTCCTTCCGGGTATGGGTTTTGTCCAGTATTGACTCGCATGCTAGACCGGCGCATGAAATTATCATATTCGCTTCCCGGACGCTGAGTTCAATCTCCCAGCGATTGGCATATAGCTCGACAAACCCCCTCAAATCTTCGTTCATAGACATCCCTTCCAGCAAAGCGGCACGGGATTGGCGCGCATACGATGGGTGGCCAGTGAGAATCCTGCCGAGCTCGGCGATCGCCTCGCGGTCTTTGGACCTCGCTGCCATTCCAAGTTCTGAAATATCGAACGGCATCCGAATAGTATCTGGTTCAATCCTGGCGATATTCCTGAAAGTGACCCCCAATATGCTGGTCCTGCCGAGCCTCTTCGCCAATGTCGGTTCCATTATGATACCTCTTTATGTTGTATGTTATAGGAAAGCATGTCATATAAATAAAGAATGTACCCCATTTGGAGGTATAAATTGAAAAAGGTTAAATACTTGGGATGCGCCATAAAATCATGGCAGAGAGGGAGGTTTTGGAAGAGCTCGGCTTCACCCAGAGGGAGATTAAGGTTTACCTTGCGATGCTTGAACTCGGCTCCAGCACGGTCGGCCCCATCGCGGCAAGGTCGGGACTCCAGCATTCCAAGGTCTATGAAACTTTAGACAAGCTGATGAAGAAGGGGCTGGCCAGCTACGTGGTCGTCTCAAAGACCAAGCATTTCCAGGCATCTGACCCCAAAGAGATCCTGAACCTGATGGACGAGAGGAAACGGAGATTCAATGAAGTCTTGGAGGACCTGGAACGCCGGCAAAAGGCGGCCCGGTCCAAACAGATAGCAGTTGTGCACGAGGGCTTCAAGGCGTATAAAGCCATGTTCAATAGGATAATCGATGAGCTTGGCCCCAAGGATTATTACTGGGCGTTCGCATTCAGGCAGGAGTATTACAATCCCTCCGCATCCCTTTTCCTGAGGGGCGTCCATGAGAAGCTAGGGGAGAAGAAGATGGAAGACAGGCTCCTCGGCCACATGTCGATGAAGAAGATGATAAAGAAAGCGTTCGCAGGAAACAGGAACATAGAAATTAGATTCACGAAAAACGAGACCCCGCTTGGAACGCTGGTTTTGAAAGGCAGGGTCATCCCGATGCTTTGGGGCGACAACCCCACGGCGATAGAGATCATATCCGATCAGGTTCACGAGCAATACAAGAGATTCTTCAGGCAACTTTGGGAAGATGCCGGAGAGTGAGATTTATCAGAAGCCATTAAAATCCGCAAGGAAGAATGGAAAGGCGAGATTGGTGAGTATTATGGTAGTTGGACTCGTTCCGCCTGATGAGGAGAAGAGGATTTGCGATAAATTGATCGCGTATTATGAGAAATTGTATCCGGGCATATCATTCACTAAGAAAGAGATTGAGCTCAGCCACAAGGAGATAGGAGAGATATTCTATACGTTCGCGGGCGACGAGACCGAAGCATCCGCAGCCGAGAAGATGAGGATGATAAGTTCAGGAATCAGCGGCGGATATGCGAC
>CAILMU010000140.1 GCA_903835325.1 uncultured Microcaldota archaeon
CGCGTTCACCATCTGCCATGCGGCCCTCTTCAGGTATTCGCTCTCCGTCTTGATGGCGAGCTCCTTGAGGGCCGTGCGCTCCGGCACCCCGCTCTCGATCTGGTTCACGACGGATTCGAAGTCCTTCGAGACGTAGCCGTATCCGGACCTGGACACGTTCTTGAGCGAATCGAACAGCGGGACCCCGCCATCGACGTCGATGATTATCTCCCGCAGGGCAAAAAGCAGATCCTTGTTCTCCTTCACGGCTATCTTCTTCATCACGATGCTCGGATACATGGCATGGAGCATGAAGAACATCAGCGTCATCGTCAGGCCCAGGGCGAGCGAGAACGCGAGCGGATCTCCGCCCTGCGGCCGGATGGTGAGGGCGAAAAAACCGACTATCGAGAAAAACAGCCCGTAGATCAAAGAGGATGCGAGGGAGGCGGTGAGGAAAGCGTCGGGCTCCACATCCATCCGGACCTTGAGGAGGGTGGTCCGGAGCGATGGGAATGCAGGCAGCAGAAGCATCCCGATTCGCGAGCCCCTTCTTCCCAGACCCGAGATGAACTTATCCGGGACGAGCATGAATGGGACGGTCTCTTTCGTCATCTGGTTCCACCCATTCAGAGCACCTTGGCCGGGGGCGTCCCCTTCTCGGCCGCGGCTGTGATGCCGGGGATATCCGAGTAGTAGGCTTTCATGACCTTGCCGACATCTTCGATGGACTCCATGCTGTTCTTCAGCATCCACTTGAGCACGACACTCTTGTCCTTCTGGTCAGATAGGATCTCGGCCTCGGTCATACCTGTCCTCAGGTTGATCTCCTCATAGTAGCGGTGGGGCGTCTTGGCGCTCTCGAAGCCGTCCGAGCGGGGTTTCCATGTGAAGACGCGGTTCAGCTCCGGCCCGCTGACGCCGGCAAGGACCTCGGAGATCTCGCTGGTGCGCCGAATATTGCGGCGCCGCTCGCGGTATTGCACGAGGAGCAGGTGGACATCCTCGACCTGCGATTCCGGCACTTCGATAGGCGGCTCGATCAGCCTCTTGAGGACCTGCTGGCCCGTATCGGCGTGGACCGTGGAATATACGCTATGGCCGGTGTGCATTGCCTCGAAGAACACCTCGGCTTCCCTCTTGCGGCGTATCTCGCCCAGGACGATGCGGTCCGGGCGCATACGGAGCGAGTTCACCATCAAATCCAGCATCGTCACCTCGCCCAGGCCCTCGGGGTTCGCGACCCTCGTCACCAGCGGCACCCAGTTCCACTGGTAGCTGGGGAGGTAGAGCTCCCTCGTGTCCTCGATAGTCACGATGCGCTGGAACGATGGTATGAGCGAGAGCAGGGCATTCAGGGCGCTCGTCTTGCCGCTCGCCGTACCGCCGGCGACCAGGATGTTCATCTCGTAATGCATGGCTTGCCAGAGCAAGGACCCCATCTCGATGGATAAGGCGTTGGCCTCGGGCTTGATGAAGCTCACGATGGTCCAGGGATTGCGGGCGAATAGCCGCATGGTTATCGTGTTGCCGAAGGCTGATATCGGGCTGAGCGTGGCATTGACCCTCTCGCCCGTGCCCAGGTGCGCGTCGAGAATCGGGCTGAGCGTGCTTATCTGCCGCCCGACCTTCCTAGCTATCTGCTGCGAGAAGTTCTCGATATCCGATTCGTTCTTCATGCGGATGTTCGTCCTGAGCCAGCCGAATTCCCTGTGATAGACCGAAACAGGCTGCCTTGCGGCGTTGATGACGATCTCCTCGAGGTTCCGGTCATCGATGAGCGCCTCCAGCTCGCCCAGGCCGTACATCTCGTTCAGGACTATGCGGGAGAGGGACTCGAGATCCGCCGGGGGAAGATGGAGATCCTTCTGCAGGACGGCTGATATTGCCTTCTGCCTCTCGGCGTAGAACTTCCTGCTCATTTCCGGATCGCTCTCGTCATCAGAGAAGTTGAATTCTTTCGATATAAGGGATTTCTCTTCGTCCAGGAATGCTTTCGTTGCCGGCGAAGTCTCTGGAAGCCATATAAGATAAGTCGGCCGCCTTTCGGCCGGCGAATGCAGGATGCGCACATGCCCTACCAGGTAGGAATCCTTTGTGATATCGTATTGGGCCAGTATCTTCCCGCCGCGGACTTCGGCTTGTGGGATCTCCGGCTGGGGCATGAACATGACTGATGGGCTCTCGATCATATTGATAGGGTAGTTTATTACGGCGAGCCTCGCCTTCTCCAGGGAAAGGCAGTATTTCTCGACAGTGGATTCGTCAAGGGAAAGCTCCTTGGCAAGCGTTCGCAGGCTCATCTTCTTGCTCTTTTCCAGAAGCTCGACCAGATCGTCGATCTTGGTTTTCAGCATGGCTCAGAATCGCCTGCCAGGATTAAATATATTATGATGCCTGAATCGGACGGTCATGCTGCACAGCCCCCACCTCACTTTCCGAATCTCCTCGTCACATCCAGGGACCCCTGAGAGTAGGTTATTGTGGCATCGTATTCGTAGCCTCGCTTGATTGAAGGATCGAGGCGCGGCAAGGCCACGGTCCATGAATTCTCCGCCCAAACTCCATACGACTTCATCCTAAGGGAACCGGGATTTGTGTTGTAAAGACCGGCGCTCACCACAAAGCGAGTGCCATTGGCATAGTCGACCTCGAAGACATTGTACCTGTCAGGGAAAATTGCTCCTTCCTCCGTATCGGTGCCGTTCAGATCGGTATAATGGATAGTGATGTTCATGGTGCCGCTCTGGTTGAACACCATGTGGGTGACGTTCTGCCTGATGCTGTAGACAGCGAAGCTGATGTCATAGGATGATGCGTTGGTCCCTCCGTTCCTGGTGAATATTACCTCGCTGTTCCCATGGTCGTTCTGGTATATGTAATCTTGGTCCATGAAGACCTTGACCGTACCGCCGATGATGTTTGTGAAATTGGTGGTGATGTTGCTCGCCATGCTGTCAGCGACCTCGTTTTCCAAAAACGCCTTATACATAGAGATTTCCGAGGAGTGGTTGTAGGGGTCGATGGTATCGGCTACGGAGATGGACATGCTTTCATTGGTCTCATTGAACGCCATATCCGGTCCGACGATGGAGTTGAATTCGCCCGCCGCATCGTCCAATATGAATGAGGCATACGAAAGCGGCAGGGGTTCGATGAGCTCCCTCTCGGTCGCATTCTGGCTGTTATGGAGCGATAGCGCGAGGGCAAGGAGCACGAGTAACAGGCTTACGGATATCATGGTTATGACGAATCCCCGCATGTGCTTCACCTTCAGATACCTTTCATTCTTCCCCTAGCCGGCCTGTTTCTTGAACCAGGATTCGGTCTTGATGATATAATTATCCCCATGGTACAAGACTGGCCTTGCAACCGTCTGGATATCCAGCCCATCTTTGTCTGTGCAGTCGCTGCGGAGGGCGGATGCTGCGATTCCGTCGCTGCTGTTGTATACGTTCACCTCTATGCAAGCCATCTCGGGCGTCGCCTCGATTACATCCTGCATCGCGTCGGCAGTCTCGTTGCCGTGGATGGCGGCGCTTACCCTGCCGGTCTTCTCCAAAACAGTCAGGGTATCCAAGGTCAGCTGCTTGAGGTAAATGGTTCCTGGCGTCCTGGGCTGGTAGGTCTGGGAAGCCACCACTATCATCACGATGAAAAAGAATGACAATGCGATGACTGCGTCCAGTGTTATCGCGAAACCCTTCATCTGCCCCAGACCTCCATATGGACGATGACCGGCTTCCCGTCCAGCACGCCGAAACGATCGAAGTCGAGCGAATTGTTGAGGGAGCCGGTGGAGAACCTTCCGAATTCGTAGTAGATTTCGTTCCGCTGGAGGTCGGTTACGCGCATGCCGAACTCATAGCCTTCCAGCCCCAGGCGCGACTTTATCGTGCCGTATGCGCTCGAATTCTCCGACGCCAATTTATCCAGTTTCAAACGGTTCAGTTCATTACGGCCGTTTACGACACCCAAGGCGCTCACGTTGCCATCGATATGATTTAACATCTCCCAGCTCTCCGGTTCCCCTGGAGTCGCAAGGAGGGATTCGGATGCGAAATAGGCGCTCGCTTCCATCTGCATATGCTGTGAGATGAGGTTCCAGCGCAACGCGAGGCCGTTCCACATCATTGCGAAGTTGAACAGGATGAACATCAGGACCACTGTGCCTAGGATGAAATCCATCGTCCAGGCCTGTCCCCTAAGTGCATGACTGCGATTCTTGCCTCCCGCCCGCCTGCCCATCGCAGTATCCGAATCCGCCCGATTCCGCAGGAGGTCATTTGCCGATATCTATCTCACCTCGATTGTTTGTGACAAGCATATGCCCCATTCCGGGCGAGCTCGCATTTACCTTCCCATCGAGAATCGGGGCGCTCTGGGACGTTCTACCCCGGTCAACCGAGACCGAAAAGCCGGAGATGGTGATGTTCTCGCCCTCCTGCATGTTTCTGGTCGTGAAGCTGTAGCTTGCCCCGTCTCCGGCCAGGTAAACGTAGTTCAGGACAGCGGACAATGCATACGCGTCACTCTTGGCCGAAATGGAATCCTGGACGTTCACCAGATTGGTATTGCTTCCAGCTGCTATCGTGAACACCACCAAGGCTATCATCAGCAGTGCCGAAAGCACGACCATCATCTCAAAAGATACCTGGCCCTTCAGAGCGTTCACCCCTCACTTACCGATATTTTTGAAGATATAGGACAGCGTGTCGGTGTTCGGCGCGAAATAGTAATCCCCGTTGGTGAGGAGGGCGATGTCCGTGAGCTCCACATCGTTCACATCGCTCCCGAATCCGATGGTATAGACCGTGATATTGCGGGCCCTGCAGTACTCGGCAGCTGCGATCGAGCATGAGATGCAATCAGTGGTCGTGCAGGCGCTGCTGCAGGAGCTGCCGGATTTGGCGGTGTTGCCAACGCCGTCCGTGAGCATGATTATGACCTTGTTCGCCGTAGGTCTGGACCGGGCCGAGGTGAGTTCATCAGCCGCGCTATCAAGCCCGCATTCGATGCACGTGTTGCCGCTCGCCGCGAGCGCGTCGATGGCGTTCTTCAATGTCTGTTGGTTAGCCGAGGTCATGAGGGCAAGCTGCATGTTCTGAGGTGGTGGGATTGCAGTGGTGCTGAAAGAGACGAGACCCGCCTGGATGTTGTTGCCTGATACATCAAGGAAGCTTTTTGCCCCGCTTTGCGATGCGTTCATCTTGCTGGGGGGCTGCTGCATCGAGAACATGCGATTGGACGCTGTGCAATTGGTTTTATCGCGCTTGAGCATCAATGTGATCGTGAAAGATTGTTGCTGGTAGGCCGATAGATTTATGCTGGCCGTCAGAGTAGCATACGTGGTCGCGTTCCGGCTCCCGGTTGCTACCTGTACCCCGTTTATCGTCGCATTATAGTATGCCGTGCAACCGCTCGCGCTCGCTTCCAGCTCTACAGTCAGGTTCGCGAGATCGCCGTTTGTCGTGGAGACAGAAAGGTTCTTGACAGGGCTCCAGCCCGTGCTTGCGGCTGGTACCACCTGGTTGTTCGTGGCATTGGTGACGTTCCATGCCATGGATCCCGAGCGGTCCAGCACAATCATCAGGTCCACATCCACTACGCCGAAACTCTCGTTATAGATGCCCCCGATATTGCCGATGACATCCGTGCACTGGAAATAGGCATTATGGTATCCCACCGACACAACGCCCAGATTGTAGGTGAAGTTCTCGGTGGGAGAATCCCAGACGCCATCGGTGGGCGTAGCATTGCGCCAGTCCCCTGAATCGAGTTTCACCATGCACCCTGCGATGTCGCTGTTGCCCGTGTATGCATCCGTGCCTATGCCTCCTACGGTGATATTGGAGAGCGTCGTCGGGTACGCGCTGCGCCAGAGGGAAGTGACGATAGGCCCGAGAGTGTCCGCCTCGCTCACATTGAAAATATAATATGCCATCGGCCCCACGTTGTTCAAAGCGTCCGTGCACTGGGCCCGTACGCTATGCATCCCCAGCGGGAAACCGGAGGTGTAATTATGGTGGACTGCTTCGATGGGAGAATCATACGCCCCGTCTATCGGCAGCATCGGGAGCCATAAAGCGCCGTCTGCGCTTATCGAGCAGCTTTTTATCGAATGGTTTCCGGTCTGCGCGTCGCTCGCGTTTGCTATGATATCCAAGGGCATAAATTTTATCGCAGGATTGGGTATCTGGCTCATGCTGGTGATGATCGGACCGCTGAAATCCTGGGTGATTGGAGTGGAACCGGTTACAAAGACGGTTACAGGGATATCGGCCGTCTCCGTGGCGCCGCTTCCGTCGTTGGCGTTCAGTCCGATATTCCCGTTGTAGGTGCCGCCGGCGACCCAATTCGCCTGGAACTGCAAAGAGATTGTCTCGGAGTTGTTGGCGCCAAGATAGAAGCTGTATGGGACGCCGCTCATGGAAACGTCGGTAGGGGTCCATGTGGTCGTTCCGGTCACTGTGATGTTCTTCGTCCATGCGTTCGTGACAGTGAAGGAAGTCGTAGCAGTCGTGTTCCTTTCCATGGTCAGGAATATCCGGTTCTTGCTGAGATCCATCATCGCAGGACCTATCCTGACGCGGTTGCCTTCGGATGTCACCCAGACCCAATAATTACCGGGCGCGCCGGGGAGGTATCCGTGGACGTTGAAATTCTCCAATGAGACATAGTCTGTGCCGGATGAACGTATCTGGATGGATTTATTGCCGACCGATGATTTGTCCGGCTCGTATCCGCTCGGCAATTGGACGAAAACAAGTTTCCTCGAGCCTTCGCCCTGCGCATAGACCTCCTTGGCTGCTGAACTCAGGTCGGAGAGCGAGTTCATGACGTCTGATGTGTCCTTCTTGTTCTGGACTTGGCTCATGTACCCCTGGGCGATGATCACTATCAATGTGACTACGAGGACCGCTATCGCGACGATGAAAAGATATTCGATGCTGGCCTGAGCCCTCCTGCCAGGTATATTGGAACCCCCTGTGTTTCTATTAGGCGCTGCGTGATGGCCAGGGAGGCGGAGGTCAGTCAAAACGTATGCACCTCTTTCCAACCGCGAGGCCGCTCTGGTCGAGCTGGAAAGCCCGGATCTCGTCGCTGTGGTTTGTGTCCCTCATCTTGAGTATCTCGATCGCCCTCTGCCGGTGGATTCCCAGGCGGGAGTAGTAGAGCTGGATGATGCCGTCTGTGAGGAAGCCTATCCTCCCATGCGAATCCCTCACCGGGCTTATCGGGCTCTCGGATGTCACCAACGAGGTCGTCTTCCATTTCCTGAGTATCTCCAGCAGGGACAGTATGGATTCGTTGGCCTTGTATTTGTTCTCGAACATCATCTCATAGGCGGTCAGCGAATCGATGGCGAGCCGTTTTGCCCCCAGCGCTTCGACCGTGTCCCTTATTACGCCGCCTCCCTCGTCGATTATCTTGACTATCTCATGGGGCTGGTAACGGATTATCGAGAACCTGTTGGTCTTGGAGAGGTTCTTGAGGTTCCAGCCGAAGACGTCGCTATGCTGGAAAATCATCTCTTCGGATTCTGCGAAGCTGATGAGAACGCCGGGCTCATCGCACTTGGTCGCGCCATAATAAAGGTATTGAAGGCAGAAAAGCGTCTTGCCGGCGCCTGTGCCGCCCTGCACGAGGACCGTGCTGTCGCGGACATACCCGCCGTTCATCATTTCGTCTAATCCCGTGATACCGGTCTCTGCCCTCTCGAGCTTGAATTCGGGCCGTATGGAGGGTTTGTTCCTGACTTTTGCCACCAGACCACCTTTTAACCTTGATAATCATGGGAGAACCATGTTCAGATTTAAATAGATTGGGGATCACCCGGTTTTTTCTGGGAAGAGCTTTTTCGAGATAGCAAGCGGGACGGCCAGCAGAGCCAGGAACCCAAGCAGGCCTGCCCCGATGACCTCAGCTTCCGCGATTCCCAGAGGCACTATCCCGAAAAGGGAGTTCAGCGGCGTGTATATTATCAGGAGCTGAAGCAGGATGGATGAAGCGACGGCCAGGTGCAGCCACATGTTGGAGAGGAGGTCTGACTTGTATATCCATCTGACCACGTAGACGACGAGCATCTCCAGCAATACGAGCATGGTGAAGAGCACGGTCTGCGCCTTGGCAGTATCGCCGAGTGAGAGCATATACGCATAGACGGCGCATATCGCGGCTGTCGCGCTCATGCCAATGGAGAGGACAATCGACAGCGTGGGCATGTCCACGACCCGCTCCCCTTTTTGCCTCGGCCGCCCCCTCATGATATCTTTTCCCGGAGGGTCCACGCCCAGAGCGAGGGCGGGCAGGCCGTCGGTGACCAGATTTATCCAAAGGAGCTGTATGGCTATCTTCGCGGCTATGCCGAAGCCGGATATGGAGGATATGAAAATGATGAGGACCTCTGCGATATTCGCGCCGAGGAGGTAGACCACGAACTTGCGGATGTTGTCGAATGTGCCCCGCCCCTCCTTTATCGCATCGTGGATGGTGACGAAATTGTCGTCGAGGAGTATCATGTCGCTTGCCTGTTTCGTCACCTCGGTCCCGCGGATGCCCATGCTCACCCCCACATCCGAGTTCTTTATGGCCGCGGCATCGTTGACCCCGTCGCCGGTCATGCAGACGACATGTCCGCGCTTCTGGAGATGGCGGAGTATCATGACCTTGTGCTTCGGCGCTGTTCTCGCGAAGATATCGGTGCCTGAGAATGCCCTCTCCAGCGAGCGTTCATCCATGGAATCAAGCTCGGCCCCGGTCATCGCTTTCCCTTTGAACCCCAGTTCATGCCCGACAGCCTCTGCCGTGAGCTTGTTGTCGCCGGTTATCATGATGACACGGATGCCGGCGCTCCGGCAATCGGCGATTGCCTGTTTCACCCCTTCCCTGGGCGGGTCTATCATCCCCATGAGGCCCAGGAAAATGAGCCCGTTCTCAGCATCTTTTTCGGAATCCGATGCCGGATTCTCCTTATAGGCGAAACCGAGAACCCGCAGGGCATTGCCAGCCATCTCGTCGTTCTTGGCCATGATCGAGCGCCGTTCGGCATCGGACAATTTCTTCGCGCCTGCTCCCCCATTTCCGATTATGCGGTCGCAACGCCCGAGAAGCACTTCCGGAGCGCCCTTGACGAACGAATACCGCGTTTTGGTTTTTGTGTCCGCATTTTTTTCCGGATTCGCATCCTCATTCATCGTGGACATGAGCTTCCGCTCTGATGAGAACGGATTCTCCCCCACCCGCTCGAAGCGCCCCATTTCTGAATCGATATCGAGCCCGGCTTTCAATGCTGCTATCAGGATAGCTATCTCGGTCGGGTCGCCCTTGAAGACCTCTCTGCCCCCTTCCCGGGCTATCCGCGAATCGTTGCAGAGAAGGGCGCATCGCATCAATGGGATCATATCCTTTTCCATGAGAGCGGTATCCTGATTCGCGTTTTTCCGCATATCATGGCCTTTCCCTTTCACCTCTATCACGCCTTTCCCGGGCGTCCATATCCGGGTGACGGTCATCACATTCTCGGTCAATGTCCCGGTCTTGTCCGTGCAGATGGTATCTATCGAGCCCAGGTCCTGGACGGTCGAGAGGCGCCGTGTCAGGGCGTGCTTCTTGAGCATCCGATTCGTCGCAAAAGAGAGGCTTAGGGTCACTACCGCGGGAAGACCTTCGGGAATGGCTGCCACACCGAGGGCCACGGCGGTGATGAAAACGAATAGCAGGTCCTTGTGCTGGAGCAGGATCTGGCTTGCGGCTATCACGACCAGGATTGCGAGCGTGATGATGGATACCTTCCTGCCAAGATCCTCTATCTCGATCTGGAACTGCGTTATCTTCTTCGGGGCTTCAGAGATCTCTTTCGCGATCTGGCCGATCTCGCTGGTGAGGCCAGTCTGCGTCACTACGGCCCTTCCCCTGCCCCGCGTTATCACGGAATTCATGAACAGGAGGTTCGAGCGCTCGGCAAGAGGCGCTACTTTGTCGAGCATGCGGTCCTCCTTCTCAGACGGCATGCTCTCCCCTGTGAGGCTTGATTCGTCTGCGTAGAGTGAGTGCGCCTCGAGGATGCGCGCATCAGCTGCTACCTTGTCGCCTTCCCCGAGCAGGAGCACATCGCCCGGGACGACATCTAAAGAATGTATCTCCTGTTCGCGTCCGTCCCTCAGCACGCGCGCTTTCGGGGCAGACATGCGGGTCAGCGCCTCTATGCTCTGCTCGGCCTTGTATTCCTGGAAGAAGCCGAAGACGGCATTAGCGAGGACGATACCGAATATCAGGACCGCGTCGAATATGTCCGCTTCGCCAGGCTGGAGGATGCTGATGCCAAGCGAAATGAAAGCTGCAGAGAGCAGGACGAGCACAAGGAGGTTGTTGAATTGGTGGATGAATATCGAAAGCGGGGAGATTTTTTTCTTTATCTCTATGGAATTCGGCCCGTAGCGAATAAGCCGCTCGGCGGCCTCCTCTTCACGCAGCCCATGCTCAGAGGTGTCGAGCAGCCCGAGCAGCTCGTTTTTGGGGAGCGTGTGCCATTCCATAGGCTGAAGCTTGGTGAGGCATTATTTAATTAGTTAAGCATGCCCGGGCCCATTGGATGCGGTAGACTCGGAGAAAGAAAAATGGGAAAGAGAAAAAGGCAAAGAGGAAAAAATCAAAAGGCGACCAAGGAAAAATAGGAAAAAGGAAAAATCAAAAAAGGAATAACGACCCGCGCATCACTGGGTCCCGGTTTCGTCGCCCCGGACGATATTGCGCATCGTCACTGTGAAATCCAGGGTCTTGTTGGCAAGCGGATTGTTCGAATCCAGCGTGATGGTCTGGTTGGTCTTGTCCAGGACCTTGTAGACGGTCGCGGCCCCGGTCGTAGGGTTCGGCAGCTGGTAGGTCTTGTTCACATCGAGCGCGTATTCTATCCGGGCGGTCAGGTTGCCGACCAAGCCGGTCACGACCTCCGGGATGCCGTTCACTGTGAGGTTCTGGCCAGGGCTGAGAAGGTAGAATATCGTGACATTCTGGTCATTGTAGTCCTGGATGAAGACAGTGCCGTAATTCGTGTAGTAGCCGGTCCCGTTAGATATGTTCACGCCCTGCGACTCGAGATAAGGGCGTGGGACGACTTCGCTCATGTTCATGTCGTAGTAGCGCGGGATCTGGAGCACCTTCTTCGGGTCATACAGGCCGTAGCCCCGGGCAGGATCCACCTGGAAGCTGACGGTCTCGTTGATGGTCATCCCCACGGTGTCGATGATGAATCCGGGGATCATGCTGCTGTTGAAGTCCTCCTTGAAAGTGATGGGCGCATATCTCCTGTTCGGGTTCAGGATGCCCGATTCGTTGGCGAGCGTCGCGTTGCTTGTGTCCAACACCTTGCCGTCCACGCGCAGGGTGTAATCCACAGTGACCGTGTCTCCGATAGCGGCAGGATAGCCGGGGGGCAGGGGAACTGAGCTGTTCGATAGGTTCGAAGGCGGTTGCGCCGTTGCATTCGTTGGCAGGGTCGTCGCGTTCGTTGGAGGTGCGATCGTATTCGCAGGCGGGACAACCGTGCCGTTGCTCAGTATCGGCGGCTGGCTGGTCGTGTTCGTAGCCGGAGGGTTCGGGTTGATGCATCCGAGCAACAGCAGTCCGGCAGCCAATAGCATGAAGATGATGATTTTGCGCATACTCTTCAACCTCCTTCTCGTCTTGGATATTTCCTGATGATTAAAAAATTGGGGCGTTGTGGACGACCGGGCGAACGTCGAAACGTTCGCTGGTCCACAGAACGGTTCGCCGTTCTGTAGGACGATTCGTCCACTTCCCCCCAATTCTTCGAATTGGGGTCACGGAGATTTGTCCGGGCATTTTGGATTATCCGCCCTCATGGTTTTTCCCAGGGGTTTTTGCCATGAGAATTGCGTGAGCCAAAAAGGCCTTTGAACTCCGATATGCAGGTGTCGGCTCGTGTGCTTCCGGATATCCGGAAGCGGGATCTGGAGCTTTGGCAACCCGTCAGCATGAAAGAAACGCTTCGGAGCCTCTGCCGTACTACCAGCTTATACTATAACCCCGCACGAAAACGTGCATTCAAACCACTAGCGGTTCGAACAGTATATTTTAGGGGGCGGACTGGTTTATATGGGTTTCTGAATGGTCCTGCCCGAGCCATAAGCCATAAAAACAGGCTAATCGAGAACATTCCCATGGACACCCGCGGATTTCTGGTGAAGCGCGCTCAGGAGACCAGGACAATACTTTGTTTCGGAATCGATCCGGACAACCTGAAGATAGCCCCGGTCATGGGGGAAGGGGCCACCATGGATATGGCTATCCCGCAGTTCTTCCACCCGATAATCGAGAAGCTCATCGACGAGAACGCGATAAGCGCCATCAAACCCAATTACGCGTATTTCGCGCAGTACGGATTCGCGGGTTTCTATGCCCTCGAGGACATAATGCAGCATTATCGTAACAAGGTGCCGGTCATACTGGACGCCAAACGCGGGGATATCGGGAAAAGCAGCGATGCCTATGCGAAAGAGGTCTATGATTTCTGGGGAGCAGATGCTGTGACCATCAGCCCGTATATGGGATTCGATTCCGTTTCGCCTTTCCTCAAGGAAGACAAGCTCGCATACATGCTATGCAAGACCTCGAACACCGGAAGCGAGGATTTCCAGGAACTCCGGCTGAAAAGCGGCGCTATATACGAGAAGGTCGCCAGGAAAGCCGTTGAATGGAAGACCGGGATAGTGGTCGGGGCGACTGATGCCTCGATAAAGAAGATAATGAAGATAACGAAGGGCCATGTGCCGATGCTGATTCCCGGTATCGGGGCGCAGGGAGGCGACCTTGGGATGGTCCTGAAGGCGATAAAGGATAATGCTGCGATACACCGGATAAACGCCTCGTCTTCGATATCCTATGCTTACCAGAAATCAAAAGACAGACCTCAGGATGCTGCGCTTGCCGAGGCGCAGAAGCTGAATGCCGAGATGAGGAAATATCTGTGAAAACGCGGATAAACCGAAAATGCGTATGAACCGGGGAATCTTCATCCGCCGATCTTCAGTTTCGCCAGGTAAGAGCCTATCAGCGTCCAATTCACGAATATTATGTAGGCCAGCAGGAGCAGAAGGAGGAAA
>CAILMU010000141.1 GCA_903835325.1 uncultured Microcaldota archaeon
CCAAAAGGCGAACTCGAGCACATCCACTACTTCTGCGGGAATACCGAAAAAGCTTCAGACCTGAAGGAACATGAACCCCAGCGTGTTGCCCTCTACAAGGCCACTGTGGCAATGATGCGGGCTTTCGCAGGCATAGCCGACGAGCTTGAACCCGCCGGATACAGCCCGGTTGAAATATTACAGATAAAAAAAGACATGGACCAATATCTTAAACTGCGCGAAATCATCCGCAAGGCCAGCGGAGAGAGCCTGGACTTGAAAACCTACGAGGCCGACATGCGCCATCTCATTGACCACTACATCGAAGCCGACGAGCCAAGGAAAATTTCCCCGTTTGACGATATGCCTCTGCTGGATCTCATAGTCAAGACAGGCATTGCGGGTGCGATCAACAGCCTGCCCGAGGGAATCAGGTCAGACAAGAATGCAGTGGCCGAGACGATCACCAACAACGTGCGCAGCAAGATTCTCAGGGAGCATCTGAACGACCCGGCATATTACGACAAGATGTCGTCACTGCTGGATGAAATTATCGCCGACCTGAGGGCGAAGCGGATTGATTATGAGAAATATCTGAAGCGCATTGCTGAATTGGCGAAGAAGGTGCAGGCGGGCAAGGCCGACGATACGCCGGAACAGCTGAAAACTCCAGGACAGCTCGCGCTCTACAATAATCTCAAGCCGTATCTGGCTGACAACAAGAAACCCGGAACTGCGGAAGCTCTCAATGCAACCTATATGGGAATAATGCCCGACCCTGTTCTGGACCTAGCACTGAAGATAGACGTAGCGGTTAAGGAAAAACGGCCTGACGGCTGGCGCGGCATTCAGGCCCGTGAGCAGATCATCAAGTCCGCACTTTACGGGATACTGCATGACAAGTCGGAGGTCGAGCGCATCTTTCTCATTATCAAACAGCAAAGGGAATACTGATGGCCGAGAACATCCAGCTTGGCGACATCTCTGCGGATGTGCTGAAAAAGGACATCAGGAACATCCACCTCAGTGTTTATCCCCCATACGGAAAGGTGCGGATATCCGCACCTCTGCGGATGAAACTTGACACCATCAGGGTATTTGCGATCTCGAAGCTGGGCTGGATAAAACAACAGCAGAAGAAGCTCCGGGAGCAGGAGCGTGAAACGCCGCGTGAGTATCTTGATCGCGAAAGCCATTATGTATGGGGCAGACGCTACCTGCTAAAGGTTGTCCTGAAAGACTCGGCTCCCGAAGTAACCTTGAAACACCGTCAGATTGTAGTGCAGGTCCGCCCGGGAACTTCAAAGGAAAAGGTTCAGGACATCATCGAAGAATGGTATCGCTGGCAGATCAGGAAAGCCGTCCCGCCTTTGATCTCGAAATGGGAACCGCTTATGGGAGTGAAGGCCGGAAGGTTATTCGTACAGCGGATGAAAACGAAGTGGGGCAGTTGCAATCCATTATCCGAAAGCATCAGGCTTAATACTGATCTGGCAAAGAAGCCTCCCGAGTGCCTCGAATATATCGTTGTCCATGAAATGGCGCATCTCCTGGAGCCGACTCACAACAACCGCTTCGTCTCTTTGATGGACCGGTTTATGCCGAGATGGCAGTTCTATCGTACCGAGCTAAACAGATTGCCAGTCAGGCACGAG
>CAILMU010000142.1 GCA_903835325.1 uncultured Microcaldota archaeon
CACGCATGAAGCCAATCTCTTCTTTTCGGTCTGTGAATTCAATCATGCAATATTCTATTGTTTGAACTATATAAATGTTATTGTTAGAACAAGAAATATGTTTTGGCAGTACTTGGCCAAGAGCAGCATTTATATACTTCTCTTCTCAGAACTGACCTCGGTAATCGAGGCTCAGTAGGGGTTTCTACTGACCTGAAGTCATAATGGTGAACAGTAGTGAGGATTAGAAGCTTGAGCTCTGGACCTAAGTCGGTCTGTTCAGAGGTCTGCTCTCCTGGTCTTCCTCCTGCAAGTTCGAAGAAATTGCGGAAGCCTTGGCTGCAAAGCCAAGCGCTCCTGCATTTTCTCCTGGTCTGAGGTCAGACCGGCTATTTTCGTCCGACCGAGGGAGCTTCTGGGGCAGGTTCTATTTAAGCACTGGCCAGAAGACACCACGCCAATGGACTGGCGCATTGCCTCCAGGCAAAGGCTGCGGATTCTGACAGTGGAAACCCCAAATTGTTGAGGTTTAATAATAATAGTGGATATAGTATGTGGTGTGTTGAGGGTCAGTAGAAGGGAGAACGGGCAGGCCGTGCAGAAGGAAGGCGGCCTGCAGAGAGAATTCCGCAGATTCTGCGTCGTCACAGCCACGCTGGCAATGACCGGTCTTTGCTTCGGATCACAAAGCTGTGGGAGGGAGAAGGAACCCCCTGCGATCCGTCAAACTCAGTGCAGCAGTGAACCGAAGGTGGTGGTGAAGAATTCTGATGAATACGTCGCTAGAATGGCTAGTGAAACCGCCGAAGTCAGCAGGATGCTCGCGAAGAGTGCGGGCCACAACACGCAGAAGATGGATCTGGCTTTGGAAGACTACAATCGCATCATAAGCAGTCGCAAATTCAAGCAAGAAAAAATAAGTTTCATCAAGGACCTAGTAGGGAGAACTGGCCGGAATTCGCCTTTTGCAATCGGGATCCTGCGTAAATTCATGGAAAAGGACAAATTCACTGATGAGACGCTAGATGGGAGGCTGGTTGAAAGATTGGCCGGGGCCATAAGTTTTGCCGCGGGGAAGGCAGGCGAAAAAACTCCCGAAGCATTGGAAAGCATGAAATCAATCTCCGGAACGGATGTGATTTCCGATACAAACCTGGTTGAAAAGTATAGGAAGATCGGGCCGTATGAGACGCTGGATGCATTCAGGGTTGTCGCGGAAAGGAACGATGGCAAAAGGATCGCAGACATTCTGAACCTGCTCGGTAGCATCATAGAAAACAGCGCAACCAAAGCGGAAAGCGTTGGCGGGGGATTCGCCGGGAGATTATGCGACAGGACAGACTCCATCATAAGGAGAAGCGAGAGCGAACGCGGCGCGGCATTCGAATTGCTCGGGAATAGTTGCAAGTATCATTTGGACCCTTGGGGACTGCTTGATTCCGTGAAAGCCATAGCGGAAAAGTTTGAGGACAAGAGGATGTTTCTAGGCACCCTCGATATCCTAGCTGAAAGAATCAACATTCTGCATTGGAACCCGCATCTTCAAGCGGAAAATATCACAGCGGATTCCGTCGGGGCATTGTGCGACACAGTGGATTTCGTGGTCAAAAAAGCCGGTGCCGGCCTTCAGGACAAAGCCATGGCCGCTATAAAATCGAATACCCGCATCGTTTCCTTTGGGAGCAATGTTCTGGCTCTGATAAGGGTGGCAATCGAAGATTTCAATGGAAATGAGGTGGTACGAAGGCTGAACTCCATCACCAATGACAGCAGGATAAGCGATATCAAAGCCAGTGATTACATGAGAGGGAAAGCGCTCGCGATTTCTATTCTCAAGAATCCCAAACCAGAACCCGTAGCAATGATCCATTTCGCATATGCCCTATCCCAGATCGGGGAGGGAAAGACCCGCGAGCTCCATGATAAATTCGGCGTAACCCGTTTCCTCAGGTACGAGGAGGAAGTGCTGCAGGAGATTGCTGATAACATGGAGCCGCACCATAACGGGCAAAAGCCGCTTCTTCTGGTTGCGATGGCCAAAGAAGACTGGAACAACGCGTTCTATATCACGTTCCTCAAAGACCTGATAAAGCGTTACAGGATCCTCACCATAGAGGTCGGGACGAAATCGGAATTCTTCAAGGACGTGAGAGATATCTCCGGGACGTACGGAAAAATAGATACCCTGGACATAGAAGGGCATGGAGAACCGAATTCCATAAATCTCGGGAATAATAGCATAGGCCAAACGTTGAGCCTTATCGATAATGAGGCATTTAAGCATCTGAGGGGGAATTTCGTTCAGCATCCCACGGTGTTGCTCATCTCCTGCTCCACAGGGAAGGACCAGAACGCCATCGGAGGCATGATCTCCTCGGCCCTGGGCGCGCGGGTATTCGCTCCGACAGAGCCAGGTGGTTTGATAAAATTAGAGTTGACAGAAGAAGGAGAAATCAGCGGGGCATCATTCGATGTGCCTAGCAGAGAGTTCCTGGATGGCCACACCAGGATGATCCCTAAAAATCATTGAACATCTCCAGGATAAAGAATTCTCAGAAAGGTAATATACCGACCTTCTTGCGGCCTGACCAGGGATAGAGTCCTCAATGCTGCAACCAATATACTCGACCGAGCTGCCGGTGGAATGCCGGGATGTCGGGAGCGTAGCAACGTTCCCGAGCATGCTCAAGGTCGGATTGCCGACCGTGACAAGTGATGCTTGCGGAGATATTTCACTAGAGGCGTCGATAGAGCAAAAGCCCTGGGCTTTGACCCAGGCTAGTCCGCAGTATATTCAATTCTGATTGTTTCGCAATTGATTGGCCTTAGATCGCCCGAATTCGAGTTTTAGAGCTAACTAGTCTTCAGACCTTTGATCTGCCCAGAGGCCCTTCCCCTTGCAATTTCGAACAAGTACGAACCTTGGCTGATAAGGCCAAGCGCTCCTGCGATTCTATTTACGCCTTCATCTTCAGTTTGCGCAGCCACCCGTTCAACGCATCCGAGTCGTTTTTCAAGTCCGAGTCCGATACGGCAAGGCCTTCCAATACTGTCGACTGCGGGCAGAGCTTCTTGATGTCCTCTACGCTGTGTCCAAGAGAGCTGCCCCCATGCGTGCAGAACGGTACGATAGTCTTTTTGGAAAAATCATATCCGGATAGGAACGTATGGACAGGCATCGGCATGGTGCCCCACCACATCGGATAGCCGATGAAAACCATGTCGTATTTGCCGATGTCCTTGATTTTCGTCTTAAGGCCCGGCCTTGCGCCAGATTCCATCTCCTGTTTTGCCCGTTTCACAGCCGTATCGTAATCAGCGGGATATGGATTTTCGGGCTCTATCTCGATGATATCGCCGCGGACAATAGAGTGTATCTGGTTGGCGAGCGTCCGCGTGTTGCCCGAATGCGAGAAATAAACTACGAGTGTGTTTTTAGGGTTCATGCGCATAACTCTCCAAGTTTTTTGTTAAGATAGCTGATGGTTCGATTACCACTAAGTTCGTCATCCCGTATGGATGCTTCTTCACCAGCTTCACTGATTCGAGCTTCCGTATTATCCGGCTCACCTTGAGTTTGCCCATCCCCGAGCGATTCACCAGCTCGGATTGCGTCTGCTCGCCGTTATTCTGCTCGAGCAATTCGATGATTTTTTTCGCATCCGGTTGCAGCCTCGCTTTAATCGATTCGATTCTTTCTATCGCCAGGGAAGAGGAATCGGTTTGGGATAACGGTGCGCCTCGGGCAGAGCCTCCCGGTGCGTAAATCATGGCAACGCAAGCCAATGCCGAGACGGTCATCCCGAAAAAAGAGTAGACCAGGAATGGCGGGGAGTCCCTGGATAATCCACGGAGCAAGTCGTTGCTTGGCAGCTGGGAACCCCCGTTCTGTGACGGAGCCTGGATGGGATTCGATGTCTTCTCGAAGAAGGAATACACCTGATAGGCGAAGATGACTGCTGAGATAATCGAAAAGAGCGCGCAAAGCGAAATCACAATCCTGCGGAACCGCATATCCTGGAACATAATATCTACCTGAATGGGTTGTATCAGGTCGTATCACAATAAATATATATGATGTATCGGTCAGGTCGTTTACAGAGAAATCGTGATTGTTATGGATACAAAATTGCCGGCTATCGCAAGCATATTGGTATTATGCATGATTCTATTCGGGTGCACCAGCCCTCAGCCCCAGCAGACCATTTATATCTGCAGCAATGGGAGCCAGGTCCTTAATCCGGCTTTTTGCTCCAGTCCGACCGGAACCGCAGGAACGAGTGCATCAAATGCATCCACTACAACTAACATATCCGCGGCAACCAATACCTCTAGCGCAGGCCAAACGGCTGCCGTCTGCATATCGAACACCAAGGATGACCCCCAGTGCAAGGACTGCTGCGACTGCATAAATGGGACGGCGAATGACAGGAAAAGCTGCAGGGACACCTGCGCCACCCACGACTTCTCCCTGAATTCCGGATACATCAATGTGAATACGGCATCCATCCTCGGAAAGAGCGGGGATTACTCGGCTGCGACGGCAGCAGGCACCGAGCAGGCTTGCAAAGAATACTGCGATGGTTCGCCGGCGCTTTCATGCGGTGACAGGAGATACTGCCGGGATGCATGCAATGCGATGGGCAATGGGACTGCGAATGCGCCGCCCAACAACGGGACCGGCAACAACCCGCCCCCGCAGGCAGGCAACGGGACCGGCAATCAGCCGCTCCCCCTGCCTAATAACGGCAATGGAAGCCAGAGCCAAAACCAATACAATATCGAACAGGCAACATCCGACCGCGCCCAGCTGAGCACGCTCTCGTTCAGCGCTTTGGCGTTCATCACCGGGGATGCATGCAGCGACTCGTTCCTGCCTCCGGGCAAGGTGGCGGATTTCTCAGGTTTCCAGTATCTCCGGGACAACGATCCGGATATGATGGGGCACAACACGGAATTCGTCACCATGGCGGCTGACAATGTTTTGACAATACTCGACGCGAACCAGACAGCAGAATTCATAGCCATCGATCCGGACCAGGGGAATTGGAGCGATGAATATGGATATATGAGATTCCCTCTCATGAATGCCTTCCGCCGTGAATTGACTGGGGATATCCCAACCGGAACAACAGGTTTGAACAAAAGCGCAGTCATGGGATATTCGGGCAGGTTATACACGCTGGATGCGCAGATAAGCCTGGAGCGGGCCAAAGCATTCGGGAGAGTGTTCCGGTCCCTGAGCCCCGAGCAGAAGGCATATCTGGATAAGATGGGGCAGGCAGGAAGCCTCTCCTGGCCGAAGGTCAGTGAACCGGCGATCCTCAAGACAAGCGGGATATCTTCGGTCAATCTACGGACGTATGCGAGCGAATTCTATGGCTGGTATGCTGGATCTGTCGAAGCCGATACATATTTCTGCCCGGAGAGGCAGGCGACATACTTCGGAGGATTCTATATGAAGGATGCTCCCGCCATGGGCAACCGCAATTATTCCATAAGCACTACAAGGACAGCCAATAGCGGCGAGGGATTCCTGGCGGAATTGAACGATACCCAGCGCTCCGGGCTGACGGGTTTGGTCGATATCCAACGCAATGATTTGAATGAGATCGTATCGACGAGGGAAGCAATCGTCATAGAACTCCGGAAGCTGATGGCCCAGGAGACCGTCAATGACAGCATGGTGCTCGCTCTAGGCGAAAGATACGGAGAGCTGGACGGAGAGATCGCATACGATTATGCCATGCACTTCTCGGATGTGAGCAAGACGCTCAGCGTTGAGCAGAAAGCAGAGGCATTGAAGCTCCGTGATCTGGAGAACTTCACGTGCGACGGGGCATACCTGTATTCCGAGAAGATCCCGATGCCTGCGGTGGAGAACACGGATCATTTTTTCCAATGATTTGAGGCGGACGCTATGAATATCTGGCATTCGATGCTGATCGCGGTTGCTTTCGCGCTGATTCTTGGCTGCGCCGAACCGCAACAGAGCGTAAGGTATGTCCATGTCTGCGACAATGGAACGCTGGTATCGGATTTATCACTGTGCAATGCTTCGGCAACGGTCCGGCCAGATATCAATGCGTCTCTGCCCATCAATAATACGACCATAAATGATACGGCAATACCGGATAACCAGGACCAGAACAACAGCAGGAAAAACAATTCTAATAAACAGCAGAAGAACCAGACGAAGCCCCAAAACAAGCAGAGTCCGGACGATGACGGGACGCCAGCCACCGGAAATGAGATTCAAATCCCGACTGACGAGCTCAATGCGCAGCTAACCGGAAATCTCCTGCTCGGCAGGCCGACTAACGATTCGATGACCCTGAATATCCTGGCGGTCGATGGGATGTCGGCATATTCCGAGTATGGGACATCGCCTGGGGATTACACCGGAAAAACGAGTATCGTTTCATCGAATGATTCCAAGCCGATAATACTCTTGATGGATGGCCTTAAGCCGGATTCCGAGTACTACTACCGGGTCGAGATCCGCAGGATAAATGGGACCGGTTTCGTACCAAGCCAAGAGCACACGTTCCATACCCAACGGCCTGCAGGCGAAGGATTCACTTTCGCAATCCAGGCAGACCCGCATCGTGATGGGCACACAGACGAGAATCTGTACAGGGCGACATTGCAGAACGAGCTTTCCGCCAGGCCAGACTTCCTCATCGACCTCGGAGACACATTCATGACCGAGAAATTCGCGACCAGCTACGACCAGGTTATCAACCGCTACATCCAGGACAGGGAATTTTTCGGGATAGTTAGCACATCTGTGCCGGTTTTCCTGGTGAATGGCAACCATGATGGCGAACAAGGCTGGGTGCTGGACGGAACTGCCAATAATGATGCGATATGGGCCACCGAAGCAAGGAAAACATACTATCTTCCTCCTTACAACGATTCGTTCTATTCCGGAAGCACGGCTCTCGAGCCCATTGTCGGGCAGAGAGGGAGCTATTATGCATGGCAATGGGGCGATGCCTTATTCGTGACCCTCGACGCGTATTGGTACACGAAAACCAATCCTAAGACGACAGGGGATATGTGGGGGTATACCCTGGGGGATGAGCAGTACAAATGGCTCGAGCAGACCCTAGAAAGCAGCCATGCCAAGTACAAGTTCGTGTTCGAGCACCATGTGCTCAGCGAGGTGAGGGGTTCGACTTATTGGGCTCCGTATTTCGAATGGGGAGGGGAAAACAAGAATGGCGGCTGGGGCTTTTCAACGGAGCGGCCCGGCTGGGATCTCCCCATCCACCAGTTGATGGTGAAGAACAATGTCACGATCTTCTTCCAGGGGCATGACCATCTTTTCGCCAAGGAGGATTTGGACGGCATAGTATACCAGACAGTTCCGCAACCCGGCAATCCGAACGGAGATGCCGCGCCAGGAGCCGAGTATAACTACAATGGCATAATTCTGCCAAGTTCCGGCTACCTGCGCGTCAATGTGAGCCCCGACGATGTGACTGTGGATTACATCAAGACTAACCTGGGAAAAGCTCCTGATACTGCGTATAGCTACACCATTGAGAAATGAATTTGAAGGCAGGATTTTCTTTGTTGTTGGCTAGACCTAGCGTTTTTTTACATTGAGAACAGCGTTCGCCTTCTTTGTATGGCTTGAAGCAGTTTGTGCATTTCCTC
>CAILMU010000143.1 GCA_903835325.1 uncultured Microcaldota archaeon
CGGGCCCGGCAGGCCGACGATGTTGCCGACGCCGCGAAAGTCGGTGCCCGCCCACTCGAGGATCCGCTCGTCGACGCCGGAGTTGGTTGGGCGCATCTCGCCCGAGAACCCGAGGTGGCGGCGCAGGGCCTCCTGGCACCCGCGGCTCATCGACGTGAGGGTCGTTCCGCCGATGTCCAGGGGCGGCCGCGCGGTCGCCTGGTGGGCCATCGCGCGGGCAAATCGCTGCGGTTGGGGAAGTATTCTACCATGTGATCGACTTCTTTCATGAAGCGCAGCCGCTCGTAGGGATTTACGAAAACGCGGTCATAGTCAGATTTCATCGCTGCCAGCTGGGCGTCACGCATGCGGTCTGCGAACGCATCCACCTGTCCAGCATATTCAGCCGCAATATAAGCGGATGATACTGCTTCCATAACCTCCTCAGGGCCCTTCCCGGCATTTTCTGCGATCGCTTTCTTAGCGCACTTAATAAGGTCTTTCTGCATCAGAACGAGCGCATGGCCAATATTGTCAGGATCCGGTGAGGCGCCTCTCTTCTTCATGAAAGATAGGTTTCCGATGAAGGTATCCGCGTTTAGGACAATATCCCTTGCCAATTCAGAGTTACTGTTTATCAGGTCGTCGCTCAGCCAGGAGGACAGGCTCTCTATGTCCTTTTTGTGCATGCGCAGGTCGCTTGCATCATAGAAGCCCATCCGCCGCATCTTTCCTTCGGCTGAGACAAACAGATCTTTTTCAAGCGCATCGAGGGACAATGCATCTTTGTTTTTTCCGGCTACCGATACCAGGTCCGAGTACACCATTAGTCCCGGCCTCCCGGCCAATTCCCCGGCCGAAAAGCCCCGGCTTATGAGGAATGCTTCGTTCTGTTTGACGGTCTCCGATCTCTCTACGAGCTCCTTTGCTAGGCGAGGATCGCTTGCAAGAAGCGCTGAGTCTATGTACGCCGAAACCGAATATGCCGCCGGAAGATGTCCCTTGACCATATGCTCAGGGTAGCCCAGATGGGATATCATCGACTTCAGCTCCGCGATCCTGCTTCGTATATTCCCCATAAGCTCGCCTGATGACGCGCCTTCACCGGCCGGATAAGCAGACGCTATGTCTGACGTGACGTCATAGACCAGAAGGTCTAGATCGCTGCTTTGCGAATCGAACCCAACGCCTTTGCCCTTGAAGTATTCGAGGTTCTTTGTAACAGTCCTTGCGCTGTGCACCAGTTCCTTGGCGAGCTTCGGGTTACGTTCTATGAGTTCGTCTGTCAGCAGGTCCGCTATCTCGTAGGCGTTATCTTCCAGGATGAGTGCAAACGATGAGTTGAAGCCCATATCCAAAAGCTTCTGCTTCATCCTCTTTCCCGGGATCCTGAGCCTGATGACTGCCTCGTTGTTTGGGATGTTCTTCGGAAATAGCGCCTGTATCTGCAGCCGGGCCTCAAGTTCGCCTTCCCGGTCGCCGATCCCTTCGTAGGCGTTCGCCTTCATCACATATGCCGACAGGCGCTGTTTATTGACCTGTTCTGATCCAACGGAGCTAACAGTAAGGGATAAGTATCTGTCGATGGACGCGACCGCCAGGTCGATTTCCTCGCGGCTGGGATACCCCCTCAACCCTTCATCCAGGATGGAACGCCCTATAAACAATGAAGCCTCAG
>CAILMU010000144.1 GCA_903835325.1 uncultured Microcaldota archaeon
GCCGTCATCCCGTACCAATACATATCCTCCCAGGATTACGAGCTCTACGCCTCGCTATCCGGCCAGGGTAAAGAGTACGCTTCTGGTCCGGTGCAAATCCATGCCGATTGGTCGGCCTACGAAAACAATTTCTGGGGCGTTTCCACGATCCTCGCCATATTCATCGGCGTAATCTACCTCTTCATCCTCCTCCCCATCTCGTTCATCGTGCTCGGCATTGCCTCGCATATGAAACACGGCGATTCAATGGAAGGCGAATATTCGCTGCGCTCGCTCGTCAACCCGTTCGCAGTGGGGAAGACGCTCATGGACAAACTCAACTCCTTCATCATCTCCCCGTATTTCTGGGCTCTGGAATCCGTCGGCATCCTCATCATAATCCTCTACCTGGCAATCTCCGCCGGGATTTGGAAATCAGGGACCGCCCTCACCGCATTCATGTTCTCCGGGCTCCTCGCCTTCATCATCCCTTTCCTGTGGGTCCTGGCCTGGTGGTGCGCGGATTACCGCGAGCGCGAACCATTGAGGATCATCATAACCTTTTTCCTCTGGGGCATGCTCGCAGCCCTGATGGCGATCGGCTTCAATACGCTCACAGGCGTCATCCTGGAATTCATCGGCCTGGGTTTCCTCGGCACCTTCCTCCTTGCGCCCCCGACAGAGGAATTCTTCAAAGGCTCAGGCATATGCCTGCTTTCCGAGCATCACGAGTTCGATTCCATAGAGGACGGGCTGGTCTATGGCTTCGTCATAGGAATGGGATTCTCCTTCATCGAGGACTGGCTCTACATGCTCAACAATCCGATGGGATCCGACATCTGGTCCTGGCTCGGCCTGTTCTTTTTGCGCTCCATCCTGTTCTCCGCCAACCACGGCCTGTACACCGCGATAACCGGCGGGGCGATAGGATTCCTCATCGAGCGCAGGTTCAAAGCGCCTGCCCTCGGCCTGCTTATCGGCGTCCCAATCGCAGCATTCTTCCATGCCATGCACAACTCGGGCGAGATGCTCGGAGCTCTTCTCGGGGGCGGAGGCCTGCTCGTCTATTGCTGCCTGCTCATACCATTCTTCGATTACGGGGGGCTCATATTCCTCATCCTTTTCTTCATCTACGCGGTCCTCAGGAAAAGGCCTAATAAACCTGAACAACGATAACTGCATCATATGTAGCGAGCTAGCGCTAATCATAAGGTGCCTTTATGCAAGAAAAATATATTTTCCTGGCAGTCTGCGTCATTGTCAGCATCATCACGGCCCTGGCGGCCACATATGCCTTCGGCAACCTGTTCCCCAAGAGCAACGAACAGAAAATCGCGGAATTCTATTCCACTGAGACCGCTGTGAGCGTCAGCCCTTCGGATTATATCTCGGACCTGAATTCGGGCAAGGTGGACGGCCTCCTCGTGGACCTGCGGAGCACAAGCGAATACGATTCCGGCCACCTCATCACAGCCATCAGCGTCCCTGCGGTTGAGATGAACCGCACCCAGCTAGTCCATGCTTTCTCGAAATTGCCCAAGGACAAGCCCATCATCACCTATTGCTACAGCGAATACTGCACGCTTTCCAGGGAAGTCGGCGAAGCTTTGGCCGAGAACGGCATCTACGCGAAGCACTTCACCGCAGGCTGGTACGAGATAAAACGCGACTTCTCGCAATACATCGTGAATGGTACTGGAGCAGGCGACTTGAGTTCCCTTCCGGCAGCAGCCGGCTCTACATGCTCAGCTAATGGCAACGGGACGTTCCACTGCTGAAAATTCATTGGGCTGGATGCCACGGGGTGCTAAACCCGATATCGCTCAATATCATTTTTCAGCTTGATGTGTCCCCTGCCTTGTTCATCACTCCCATGAAGAGGATGCTTCCGGTCTCCTTGTCATATATCGCATAGAAGAACGGATGATCAGCTTTCATGTAGAACGGCGCAGGCGGATTAGATACTGGCATAGCCGTCGCGACCATGACCACCGCTGTAACGCCTGCAGCCTCGCTTCCCTCCTCATTCGTCTCAACGAACGTCTTATGTATCACGTCATCTATCCTTAGCGGTGTCTGCGACATGAGGCTGAAATCAGCAGAATCAGTGAATGCGACCCCCATCCCCGAATCCTTCAGGGGCTGGTTCAGTTTGGTTGAGTACGTGGTCTTGAATCTCGGCAGCAGGATCGTGCCTTCCTTGCCTTTGAATTGTAAAAGCCAGATGCTCCATTGCGCCTGGTCCATCCCCCGGACGAAATCCTCTATCTTCTGGTTCGATAATACCTGTTGTTTCGGCAGGAAAACGAACATGCTCAGGTTGTCGCTGTAAGGCAGCTCTATCGCCTGGAATGCGTCTGTCTCAAGATAATTGAACGCGTCCGAGCGCTGCATGAACGGAACCGTCGCGCTCGAGCCGTCGCCCGCGGTAAAAGTGTCGTTCTTCGTTTCATTTTTGTCGAATGGTTCCTCCCACTTGCCCTTGAAATAAACTGCGTTCACCAGGACGGCTTTCACCTGGTCGAGGGGCGGCTGGACTACTGAATTTATCCTCCCGTTCGTCCTGTCGCTTACCCAATCATTGATAATCTTGGCCGATTCCGGCGAGGCGAAATCAAGCGAAGATGCGTTCGCATCGAAATACGTTTCCACCTCTGTCTGGTACCCGCTCTTCAGCTGTATGGTCTTGCTGACCCAGATGGAATCCGCTATCGATAATGTGATATTGGGCCGGTTTGTCAAGGACCGCATGATGCGCTGGCTTTCATTGTCGATCGCGCCCGGGTCCATATTGCCGATTTCCATAGTCTTTCCCATGGCATCCCTGGTCTGGCCGGCAGAACCGTCATAGACCATTGAAAGCGCAAGCGAGATGCTGGTCGGCGAAATGAATACGTTCTTGCCACTATCGCTCTTCACGAGCGCATGCAGCATCTTGAATCCGAGCGCGTTATGCGCATCAGAGAGATTGGCGATGGAATAATTTGAAGGGCTTGGGGACGGAATCGGGGAAGGGGGCTGCGGGGCCGAGCAGCCGGCGATGAAGATGGACAATGCCGCAACGATCAGGGCGATGAACAGCAGGTTTCTCATATTCCTGGTTTAGCGCTGGATAGTTATTAACGTATCCAGTTTGTTCAGGCCAGAACCGAAGAATCATTATCTCTCAATCTCAACTCGCTCCCATCAATCCGGCAGCCATCATCAATAACCCGAGCGCCAGCGCGACATACGCGAGATTCACCCTCCGCACTATCTTCAGGAGCGCATCGAGCGTCAGGTATCCGAACACGAAGCTGAACAGCGCAAGCATTAGCCCATCAGCCACCGGGAACGAAGCCAGGCTTCCATTGACAGAGAGGAGCATCTCGGCGAATACTACTGTGGGTATGCTCAGAAGGAAGCTCAGATGGAAACTGCTCTCGCTGTCGAACCCGCGATAAATCAATCCACTCGTGCTTGTCCCGGCCCGCGATATCCCAGGGAGCACGCTAAAACCCTGCAGCAATCCTGTGAGGATGCCATCCTTCCACCCGACAGTCTCCATCTGCCTGAGTTTCGTGCCTTTCCGGACCATCAGCATGATGCCGGTCACAGTCAGGCCGATGCCCATCAGGACGAAAAGCAACCCCCCATCAAGGGACGGGAAGAACCTCTTCTCCAGGAGCAGCAATGGCACCCCGATTATCCCTGTGAAGAGCAGCGCCGTGAACAGGAATCCTATCCTGCCATCGGCATGCCCCTTCCAGTCGGCCGGCTTCTTCACGAAACCAGCCACCAGTTCCATTATCTCCTTCCTGAAATAGATAGCGGCGGCGATGACGGTCCCGAGATGCAGGTAGAGCAGTATGGGCACCACCATATTCGGGTCGCCGTTGAGGAACTTGAGATAGACGAATGTGTCCTGCGTCTTCGAGCTGATGGGTATCCATTCGGTTATCCCTTGCACTAGCCCGAGGATTATCATGCTGAAAAGGTCCATGCCATGCTTCCTGCAGAATCCCTTTTATTCCTGCCCCGCACTCCGGTTCGCATCCGGCCAGCAACCGATTTATTAATCTTGCAACATCATTCCATCCGAGGTCCTATATATGAAAAACCAGATGATTCTCGCGATATTAGTAGCAGCGATTGCGCTGTTCGGTTGTGCAAGCCCCCAAAGTTCCGGCGGAACCGCTGTTCCACAAAAACAGAATGCGCCAGCGACTACCCAAAACGCGTCGGGGGCGGCGGGGCATGCCCAGGCGGCTTCAGGTTTGCCGGTGCATCTTACGAACTGCGATTACACCGGTACATGGAACACTGATTGGGGCACTATGCAGCTTTCCCAGTCAGGGAACCATGTCAAAGGGAACTACACCTACGATTCCGGCAGATTGGATGGCACTATCAACGACGGGGTATTCGTCGGCAAGTGGTCCGAATCCCCAACTTATTCCGAGCCCGATGATGCTGGCGACGCTGAGTTCTATTTCACCAAGGATTGCAGTGCCTTCACCGGCAACTGGCGCTACGGCACAGGGAGCGCAGGGGCGCCTTGGGACGGCACCTGGTTCGGGACCAAATGAAAAATCAAAAAGCGCGGCCTATGGGGAACCCGATAGGGATCCGCGAGCTACTGGTCGAGCACTACGACACGCTGTCTCGCAAAGGCCAACCCAACCAATCGCTATCAGACGCTTTTTCGCTTAGCGGAGCCTTGGCGCCCGATACGTCGGGAAAAGACTCGTTCTCGGACAACCTCTTCTTCAAGCTCGTAGAAAGCCTCACAGTGAAGACGATAATCGCTGATGGCGAACGCGCCTGCGCATTGATCGCATACGAGCTCGTCTCGGAAAAAGGAGAGCGCTTCTCATGCGAAGCAGCGGAAATCTGGGAGATGAGGAACGGGAAGCTCGTCTCGTTGACCATATATTTCGACACCGCTGCCTACCAGAAATTCATGCTCCCAATATTGTTTCCGCTTACCCGACTGAAGAAGAAAAAACCACTCCTTTAGAAATCATGTGCCAGACCGCACATTGACAAGGTTTAGCAAGGACTTGCGCTCATTTACGGCAGATTAAACGGCAAGACCGTTCTATTCATCTAGACTATCCTTTCCTGCCTCCTTTCACGAAGCCAGGTTTCGCATTCGGTGAAAAAAGTCCCCCTCTCGCGTATGATTTTCACCGCATCCTCCCCATTTTTTGTCAATTTATACGGGCAATCCATCCAAAGTCCGCCCTTATCGTCCTTGTCGGTGCTTTTTCGCTCTATCAAACCATGAAGTTGAAGCATGATCGCAGACGCCTTTGTGGCTCCGCCATTGAAGTCATACGCCTTCTGTATCTCTTTGAAGTTATCAATCCCGCTCGCTATCGCCGCAAGGCTGCCCACCAGTAGTCTGCTGAGGTGGATCTCTTTGCCATCGAACTCCAGCATCCAATGGCTTGGTTCGGATTTTTTTCCGCGCTTGATCGGGTTGGAAGCGGTTTCAGGTGCCAATATCCTGGCTTTTCCGAATCCATCAGCTGGTTTTTTTTGGTGGATCGCTGCTGCCGATTCCGGCTCCTGTTTCTTTTTCATGATCTTCCGTTGGATTAAACTCATTTTAAATGTATCATTAAGTAGAACTTTATGTTGTCAGACCGCACGTCATTCGTCATCGCTTTACGCTGTGGCCGGGGCGAACCCCTGTCCCGAACGGCATTGACATGCCATCCGGGCGCTGGCTTAGAGCTAGGCTCGGTGATCACCTAAGTCATCATCCGTAATGACAGTGAAGGGAGCGGTTTTTAATCATTATACGAGAAGCCCCAATCATGAAGGATTTGAGAATCCTGATAGGTTTGATAATACTCTGCGAATCAATCGGCATCCTGGGCGCGGTATTCACAACCCCCTCCATACCGACCTGGTACGCGGCCCTTGCCAAACCCGTGTTCTCCCCCCCGAACTGGCTGTTCTTCCCGGTCTGGACAACCCTCTACCTCCTTATGGGAGTATCGGCCTATCTCATCTGGGAAAGCGGCATGAAGAAAATCGCGATAAACGACGCCATCATGATATTCGCCCTGCAACTCACGCTGAACCTTCTCTGGTCCGTCGCCTTCTTCGCCTACCATTCATTGATAGGCGGTTTCATCGTGATAGTCTTCCTATGGTTCGCGATAGCGATAAACATCCTCTCGTTCGGCAGACTATCGAGGAACGCAGCGCTCATCCTGCTCCCGTACCTGATATGGGTGTCGTTCGCGACCATCCTGAATTTCGCGCTCCTGATGCTGAATTAGGAATTAAATAAAGGACAGGGCATACTTTTGCAACGATGATAAAATCCATCCGCCTGGTCAACTGGCGCTCGCACGCAGACACGAGCCTCGAGTTCAGGTTGGGCACCAATCTCCTGGTCGGCATCATGGGCGCCGGCAAATCCAGCATCCTCGAAGGAATAAGCTTCGCATTCTACGGCACCTTCCCGGCCCTCGAGCGTCGCAAGGTCAGACTGGAGGATATCGTCCGGCTCAACGAACCGAATGCCTTGGTATCCCTCGCATTCGATTGGAACGGCACGACCTACACGATAACCCGGACTATCGAGCGCTCGAAGAAAGGGGCCTCGGCATCCGCAGAGCTGCACAAAGAGGGCTCTCTCCTGGAAACAGGCTCGGTAGCTGTCACCGGGTATGTCCAGAACCTTACCGGGGTGGATTACGACCTCTTCACCCGCGCTATTTATTCAGAGCAGAACAATCTGGATTATTTCCTCAACCTCGATCCACGCCGCAGGAAGCAGGAGATAGACGCGCTCCTCGGCCTCGACCGTTTCGAGGATGCCCGCGCGAACGCTGTCTCGGTCATCGGTCGGATGAAGTCGAAAAAGGAGGCGCTGCTAGCCCGTTTCGACCGGGCAAAATTCGAAGCTGCAAGAAAGGATCTGCTCGCCTGGGAGATAAAGCGGGGGGAATCCGAGAAATCCTTTTCTGATACCGGCGCGAAGCTCCAGGCCGAGCAGAAAGCGAACGCGCTCGCTGATTCGGATTACAAGCGCATGGATTCACTGCGCATCCAGCATGAAACGCTTTTCAAAGAATCCATCCGCCTGCATGCGCAGCAGGAATCATTGGCAAAAGACACGCAGGGCTTTGATGAAGCGAAGCACCAGAAATCCAAGGCTCTTCTTGCGCGCCTCCTAGAAGAGCGGCAGAAAATCCATGCCGGCTCCAAGGTTCACGAAACTGAGATAACAAGGCTCTCGAAAGAGATCGGGGTCATAGACGAGCGCATCAAGGTATCGCACGAGAGCGCGAAGAAGCTCAAGGAAATGCAATCCGAGCTCGCGACCTTGCTGAACGGCAGGACCAAAGACAAGGTCATCGATGAGCAGAAGGAGCGCGAGAAGAAGGTACTCGATCTGGAATCCGAGCGCAAGACGCTCGAGCATGAGATACTGGAGATATCAGACCTCTCTGCCAGGCTGAAACCCGGTTCAAGCAGGTGCCCGTTGTGCCATGCTCCGTTGACC
>CAILMU010000145.1 GCA_903835325.1 uncultured Microcaldota archaeon
GCCGAGCAAGCGGGCGGCCTTCGCCCCGGCAGCGTGATCGAACTGAGCAGCGGCCTGGACGACAGCGTGGACATCTTCGCCGGCGGATTCATGTTCAAGGCAGAGGAGGCATACATGATAAAGGACGGGGAGAAAGCCAGTCTCATGCACGATGTCACTATCAGCGGGAATATCCTCCAGACCATGATGGATGTCGAATGCGTTGGCAAGGACTGGGGAGGGAGCCCCGGGATGTGCGGCAAGGGCGGGCAGAGCGTGCCGGTCAGCGATGGCGGACCGCATATCAGGATAAGGAACGTCGCGATAGGTTAGAACAGGGAGGTCTATCGATTGAAGAAATCGAAAAATCATCTTGCAATATCCACGCTTATTTTAGCATCGATAAATCCGTCCTTGCTCACTGTCAATTCCTGGATCCTCAAGGTTGAAATCTCCGGCCTATTGTGCCACCAGTAGCGATTACTATTAGGAGTGAACGGGTTGTATAAGGAACGGTTCACTGCGTTTTTTTCAAGGACTAGCTTCTTTCCATCGAATTCCCCGCCTTTTGCCTCAAGGACAAACCCATCGCGTAGTACAGCCACTACTGAAAAATCCACAGTCACCGGACTTCCTTCATCGAAAGATCCTTTTGCCAGATAAAGAACATCGGCAAATGCTTTGTTTAACGCGTGCTTTCGAATCATTTGTAGGGTCGTGGAGCTTGCGTTGATCCCTAATTCGTCAATTTTGCTTCGATCCGTAGCGACTTTGGTGCTTGAAACGAATTTCGCGCAGGCAAGGTCATCCACAACATTTCGGGGGATCCGGACATCCTGGAATGTCAGATCCAACGAGTATGGGCTGGTATCGTTCGGTGAATAAAGGATCTTTACATCTGCGCTAACAAAACTTTCGCTCGTGACCTTCACTTTTGCGTTATAGATGAAACCATTGGTCCAAAGCCGATATTCGCCACCGGGGCTGATGCTCATCTTTTCGCCTGCATCCAGATTATCGCAGACTGGACGGCCAAGATCAAACGGATGGCGTGGGAAAACGGTGATGCTTTCGGAACTCGAAAAGATTCGGCTCGGTTCTCTGACCATTTCAGATGTTCCAGGGGGCATATCATGATGGAAGGTTCCTGATTTTTTACCCGAATCCACCTGGGTTTCTTCTTTTCCCGAGCTTCGGCACGACAGGCCGCTCGATAACACTGCGCCAGAGAGAATGATGCCCAGGGCGCGGTTAATGAACGGATTCTGCTGCTTCGTATAAGATGTAGGATTTCTCAATATTCCACCCAAAATCATTTTGTTATGATAAATTAATAATACTGTTGGAATTTGAATCGAAACAGGGATGACCAGGAGAACATAGAAAAACTCATTATCTAGTTTTTTATTTTCGAGCGAATGTTTTCTTTTCGGGGATATTTTTGGAGATTGGAGACGCAGCCGCATTCTTGTCGGGCTGGGTTCTGGGCGCGCTCGGAGGCCTTGTCCCGGGGCTTCATTCGAACACCATAATCTCGGCTCTTTCTTCATCAGGGTTCGATGACCAGGCCATCTCCATGATGATAATCGCGCTCCTTCCTGCGCACATGGCCCTCTCGTATATACCGTCTATTTTCTTCGGAGTTCCTGACCCGTCCGCTGTGATGGTGATGCTTCCGGGGCAGAGGATGGTGCGTGAAGGCCAGGGTCTGCTGGCATTGAAAGCCGCGCTGGCTTCCTGCCTGCTCGCGACGCTTTCCTGTGTGATGCTCTTCCCGCTCACGCTGGGCATCTATCCGATAGTTTATCCTATTCTCAGGCCGCATATGGGTTACTTCCTGCTAGGGTTTTCGCTGATATTTTTGATGAGGAGCAGGAATCCACTGATGTCCGGATTGGTTTTCGGGATTGCAGGTATACTTGGGCAGTATTCCCTGAATTCCGGCGTCCCTGACCCGTTCCTGCCCCTATTCTGCGGGCTTTTCGCGATATCCGCGATAGCTAGCTACAAACCGGGCGCGATACCGGACCAGAAGGATCTTCCGTTGGATATCGGGATAATCGCATTCATCGCCATCGGCATCCTGCTCGGGATGTTCGCCGACTTGATTCCCGGAGTGGGTTCTCCTTCTCAGGTCGCGACTTTCGCCACAATGATTTTCCCGCTCGAGACGATAGGCTACATCGCGACCGTGTGCTCGATATCAGTCAGCCAGGCGATATTCTCGCTCTCGACTTCGGCATCGATAGGCAAATCCAGGATAGGCGGGACAGCGATGCTTTCAGGGCATATGGTAATCGGAGATAATCTCCTCATTCTCCTCGCTTTGTTCATGGTGGGCATGGCTTTGGCGGCCATGATTGTGTATCTCATCCGGAAGAAGGTGGCGAAACTAGCAGGATTGGATTTCTCGAAGATGAACCTCGTCCTCGCCGCTTACCTTTTCTGCCTCACGGCATTCATCGATGGGACAGGCGGGATATTGATACTGGCATTGGCATCGGTCCTCGGTTGGGCCACGATAAAACTCGGGGTGGAAAGGACGAACCTCATGGGCGCGATAATAGTGCCGACGCTTCTCCTGCTATTCGCGATTTTCCCGTGACTTATACGGGGTTCAGTGCCCTTGGGATAATCGTCTGTGCAAGGAACTTCATATCAGTCGCATTTGTAAGATAAGGGTTCTTTCCTATATCCGGGTTCTGGAATCCGTCGTTGAAACGCGTATCCAGGTGTGCCGGCCTCCCGAATGGCTCGTAATATTTCCTGAAAAAGCCGGGGAAGGCCCGTATTACATTATGCTCGAAGCTTCCCAGCTGGGCATACATCTCGCGGTCCATGAATGACGATCGGTAGGTATTGTATGATTTCCCAGGATCCTCCTGCGCGTATTTGTCCAGGTAGCTCGCCCCGGCGAATCCCAAAAATGAATCGGAATACGAGCCGAGCAGCTGCAGAAGCGAGACGACGGCTATCTCCATCAGCGGGTCATAATACGGAGGAGAGCCGGTATTGTAGTAGTACATCAGCCCCTGCTGGACAGCAGAGCGCATGGAATAATCCTTCAGGCCGTCTTCGCTCAAAGCATCGCGGATATCGCCGTTCTTCCAGGCGTCCGCAAGCTTCTGGTCATCGGCCTGGCCAGTTGAACCTGAATCCCAGACCATGGATATCGTGGATACGAAATCAGCATGCTCTGAATCAGATATCGCATTCCGCTGGCGCGCATGCAGCATCTCTTCGCTTAAAGCCGTCGACATCGGATTCGGGGAATCCAGAAGGAAAGCGAGCTCATCGGCAGACAGCCCCTGATATGAATCCGTTGATGGGATGAAATCTCCCTTGTTGTTCAAGGTCAGGATATCCCGGACGACGCAAGGGGTGTCCACGCCGCTCGGACTGCAGTCGGACCGGACCGAGCCCTGGTCGTCTGCTATCTGGGCTCCTGCATCCTGGCCGATATTATGCCCGAATTCACCGTTAGGCCAGAACGACTTGTCGGTCATGAACATCATGACGAAATTCTCGAGCATGGTTTGGGATCCGGGGGCCGAGAAATCGAAAATCGTCGACAGGAAACCGCAGAGGACGCGGGAAAGACGTGTCTCGCGGTCGATGACGTCTTGGGGGATCGAGCCGATGCTGTCGTAAAAGAAATTCAGCCCTATCTTCCCGAGCTGGCCTTTGGTCTGGAATCCTACGTAAACAGGATCGGCATTCAGTAAGGAGCCGTTAGGGGCAAGAGAATAACCTGGGAGCCATAAGGGGCGGTTCGGTGTCGGCGAGGTATTGCCTACGCACGATGATAATCCGAATGCCGAGCATATGGAGAGCGCGCCGCCGAGGAACGCGCGCCGGCCGAGAATATTTGCGGACTCATGATTTTGGCGTCCTTTTGATATGGGTTCGCTCAACTCATCGCCAGGCATCCAGATCCGGGATCCGCCAGGCCTCTGGCTCGGGGCCGGGGGTGCGAGGAGTTTTTGCGCTTGAAGCTTACTCATATCATTACAATATGTATCACAATATTTATATTCCGGTCGTTAGTATTCGTCGAATGCTTTTATCTCGAGCGGGTGCTTTTTCTGCTCCTCAAGCGCCTTCAGGAGCTCATATGCCGTGTTCAGGTTGGTGATGCACGGTATGTTCATCTGGATGCTCGCGCGCCGGATGCGGAATCCGTCCGTGTTCGCCTTCCCGCCTTTTGTCGGCGTGTTTATCACCAATGTCACAGTCCCGGAATTGATGAGCTCCAATGGGTCAGGGCTGCCAGCGCCGATTTTCGCGACCGGAATGGCGTTTTCTATCGAACCGACCGTCCCCATCGTCCCATAGACGCTGAAACCGAGCTTCTTCAGCAATTCCGCTATCTTCGGGGCTTTGCTTTTGTCCTCGTCCCTGAGGCTCAGGAACGCAGCGCCGGGCCGTATCTTGATTCCCGCTGCCAGGAGCGCCTTGTAATAAGCTGTCTCGAAATCCTTCCCCAGTCCCATCGTCTCCCCTGTGCTGCGCATCTCCGGGCCGAGGGCGATATCCGTGCCGATGAGTTTCAGGAACGGGAACACGACGCTTTTCACGGCGTATCGCGATTCGGATGCTTTGTGCTTCTTTTCGAGCGACCCGGCATCGATCTTCTCGCCCACCATCGCCCTTGTCGCGAGTTTTATCATCGGAATCCCAATAGCTTTGCTCACGAAAGGCATGGTCCTGCTCGCCCTGGGGTTTGTCTCGAGGATATAGACTTCGCTCTCTTTCACGACGTATTGGATATTGACGCAGCCCACGATACCGAGCGCTTTGCAGAGATCGTTCGTGTGTTTCGTGAGAGTCGCCTTGTCAATTTCTGTGAGGCGCATGCTCGGAAGCACGATATTGGCATCGCCAGAATGGATTCCAGCCGGCTCGATATGCTCCATGATGCCGCCGATGAAGATATTCTCGCCGTCGCTGACAGCGTCTATCTCGCACTCTATCGCGTTGTCCAGGTATTTGTCGATGAGGACCGGCCTTTTCTGGCTCACATCGACCGCTTCCTGGATATAGCGGCGCAGCTCCTCATCGGAATATACTATCTCCATGCCTCGCCCGGCAATCACATAGCTCGGGCGGACCACTATAGGATATCCGATTTTGTTGGCTGCTATCAACGCCTCCTCTTCGCTCCTTGCCGTCTCGTTCCTCGGCTGTTTTATCCCGAGCTTCATGGCAAGGGCGCGGAAGCGCTCGCGGTCCTCGGCGATATCTATCCCGTCCATCTTTGTTCCGAGGATATTGATTTTAGCCTCATGGAGGCGCTCGGCGAGATTTATACTGGTCTGGCCCCCGAGCTGGACGATGACTCCTTCAGGGGATTCGTTCTCTATGACGTTCAAAACATCCTCGAAAGTCAATGGTTCGAAATACAGGCGATCGGAGGAATCGAAATCAGTGCTCACGGTCTCGGGGTTGTTGTTTATCATGATGCTCCTGATACTCATCTCGCGCAGGGCGAATGCCGCGTGCGAGCAGCAGTAATCGAATTCTATCCCTTGGCCTATCCTGATGGGGCCGGAGCCGATAATTACGACCTTCCTGGAGTTCGCTCCGGTTACGGATGCGGAACCAGGTGTGGCTTCGGCTTCGTTCTCCTGTTCATATGTGGAATAGTAATACGGGGTTATCGCTTCGAATTCGCCTGCGCATGAATCGACTATCTTGTAAGTGGGAAGGATGCCGAAGGACTTGCGAAGAGCCCGTATTCCGAGCTCCGAATCTTTGGATTTTGTTATCGTAGCGATCTGCGCATCCGAGAATCCAGCGCGCTTTGCTTCGAGCATCAACTCTTTATCGATTCTCTTTTCGCTTGCGAGCCTCTTCTCGATTTCGATGATATTGTGGATGCGCGCGAGGAACCATGGGTTGATTTTCGTTATCCTGTTGAGGTCCTCTATCGTCCTTCCCTTCCTGAACGCTTCGAGCAGGGCATAGATGCGCAAATCGGTCGGGGGGAAGAGATGCTCGTCAGGAACGATATCCTTCGGCACCTTTATCTCCAGGCTCCGGAGCGCCTTGTTCAAGGCCTCCTCGAAAGTCCGGCCTATCGCCATCACTTCTCCGGTGCTCTTCATCTGCGTGCCGATGGTCCTTGGCGTCTTCGGGAATTTGTCGAAGGGCCAGCGCGGGATTTTTATGATGACATAATCCAGGGCCGGCTCGAATGCTGCGGAAGTCCCGGTTATAGCGTTCTTGATTTCGTCCAGCCTGTAGCCTAATGCGATTTTCGTCGCGACGCGGGCTATCGGGTAGCCTGTCGCTTTGGAAGCTAGAGCGGATGACCGTGACAAGCGGGGATTGACCTCGATAACCACGAATTCGCCGGTCTCCTGGTTCATCGCCAGCTGGACATTGCAACTTCCTTTGATGCCGATTGCGTCCACTATTTTCAATGAAGCGTCCCTCAGCACTTGGTGGTCCCGGTCGCTCAATGTCTGCGAAGGCGCGACAACGATGCTCTCGCCGGTGTGCACGCCCATCGGATCGATGTTCTCCATGTTGCATATGATTTCGCTGTTTCCTATCGGGTCGCGGACGACCTCGTATTCGAATTCGCCCCAGCCGATGATGCTTTTCTCGACAAGCGTCTCGCCTGTCGCGCTCATGCGCAGGGCAAGCTCGATGATGCGTTTGAGCTCCTCTTCGTCGTACGCCGTCCCGCCTCCTGTCCCTCCGAGAGTGAAGGAAGGGCGGATGATAAGGGGATAGCCGTTGGAGTCAGCGAACTTCTTGGCTGAAATGAAATCCTTGACTATCCTTCCCGGCAGGATGGGTATCCCTATCTTCTCCATCAGCCTGTTGAAGCTCTCGCGCGATTCGGCGAGCTCGATGGATTTGGCATCGGTCCCCAGGAACCGGATACCGTGCTTCGACAGCGCGCCGCTCTCATGCAGTCCGATCGACAGATTGAGCCCGGTCTGGCCGCCGACTGTCCCGAGAAGCGCGTCCGGCTTCTCTTTCTCGATTATCTTCTCCAGAACTTCCAGGGTCAGCGGTTCGATATAGATGCGGTCGGCGATATCCTTGTCGGTCTGGATGGTTGCCGGGTTCGAATTGACCAGGACTACGATGATGCCTTCCTCGCGCAGCGCCCGGCATGCCTGCGTCCCTGAGTAGTCGAATTCGGCCGACTGCCCGATGACAATCGGCCCGCTGCCTATCACTAGGACTTTTTTAGGTCTCTCCATTCTACCCGCTGCTCCGTCCATCCTACCCGCCAATTCGTTTATTCTACCGGCCACTCCGGACGAACCGCAAGCGCACGAACCATGATTTGTTTTTTCAGGAGCGTTTTCGCGCGCTTTCCCTACTCCTTATGCTCGTGCGTTCCGTGCTCATGCCCTTCATGCCCGTGCGTCTCGTGTTCATGCTCTTCATGCGAGTGCGTCTCGTGCCCATGGCCCTCATGCTGGTCCTCGGCGGACATCCTCTGCATGAAATCGAACATGAAGCGGGCGCCTTCGAAGTACATGATCTGCGCCAGCTCCTGCTTCGACATCTCGCGCAGTTTCGCCTTCTCTTCTGCCCAAAGCTCCGAGAACGCGCGGCCGGTCATCTGGTCCAGGAACTTCTGGAACTGCTCTGCCATCTTGTCGGGTGGGATTATCACGTGCGTCTTCTCCCGCACGTTCTCGGGGACGTTCTCGCCCATCTTCATGTAGCAGTCGTAGCACATATGCTCGAAATCATCCATGTGCTCCGGATCCTTCACGCAGGAGCTGCAGAACGCGTCGTTGCCGCAGAAGCTGCATTTCACATTTTGTTGGGGCTCTTCAGGTTTCTGCTCTTCGGCTTGAATCGTCTTATTCTCGGCCTTGATCGCTTCCTTTTTCTGTTCGTTCGGTTCCATATCCATAGCCTCCTTTGTTGAATATCAGCTTGTTGCTAATCTTCCATCATCTCCATGAATCTGTCGAATAGGTATTTTGAATCGTGCGGGCCCGGGCAAGCTTCTGGATGGTATTGCACGGACAGGATGTTTCTTTCCTCGCACGACATCCCCTCGATGGTCTTGTCGTTGACGTTGATATGCGTGACCTCGAAGCCTTCAGGCGCCTTCCCGACCGCGAACCCGTGGTTCTGGGTAGTTATCGAGATTCTCTTGGATTCCTGTTCTATTACAGCGTGGTTGGAGCCCCGATGGCCGAACTTCAGTTTGTATGTGTCTCCTCCGAACGCATGCGCGAGGAGCTGATGGCCGAGGCAGATTCCGAAAATCGGGATTCTGGAGGCGTTTCCGGATTTCCCCCCATCGCCGCTCAGTTCGCGTATCGTTTTATGGGCGCCCGTCAAGATTGCCGGATCGCCAGGGCCGTTCGAGAGCATGATGCCGTCGGGTTTTATCGAGCGGATGTCTGATGACGGCGTGTCGTATGGGACGATATGCACTTCGCAACCTCTCGAAACAAGCTCGCGCACGATGTTCCCTTTGGCCCCGTAATCGATGAGGGCGACGCGCTTTTTCGTTCGAGCGTTAGACTGATGGATTTGCGTTTTTTTAATGCTGACTTTCGAGACGAAATCTATTGCCGAGTAATCGAACGAGCGCGATTTCTCGAGCATTTTTTTCGTATCGAGCTCCTTATCCGAGACTGCGAGGATGGCTGGCATGACCCCTTTATCGCGGATATGGCGCACTATGAAACGCGTGTCTATCCCCTGGATGCCTGGAACGTTGTTCGATTCGAGGAATCCGTGGAGGGATTGCTCGGAATCCTTGTGCTGATAATCCGGGCTCGCGCATCTGACCACGAAACCTGCCGGATGGATTCTGCCGCTTTCGCTATCCTGCTTGTTGATGCCGTAGTTGCCGATGAGCGGGTACGTCATGAGGAGTATCTGCCCGCCATAGCTCGGGTCTGTCAGGGCTTCCTGGTATCCCATCATCGAGGTGTTGAAGACCAGCTCGCCTATCGCTTCGGTTTTGGCTCCGAAACCGATGCCATGCAGGATGGTGCCGTCCTGCATCACTAGGGCTGCCTTGAGTTCTTGTTTTTCATCTTTCATGAAGAATCAGAAAATGATATGGAATGGCAGAATTTATAATCAATTCCAATACATCTGAACGCGCCGTAAAAATGTTCTGTGGTTCGAGGTGTCATTCTCTTTTTTAAACATTTTGTCCCAAAGTCGCTAATAGCATCGTTTCCACTATCAGGAGGGATACTTATGGCGAACATTGATATGAAGCAATTGACGAAGAAAGTCGAGAGGAATGCGCGGGCGGGGATTCCGAAGAATATTAAGGGCGACGAGAGGGCCCAGCTAGTGGAAGCCAAGATCGCTGAGAAGATGCGGACAATACACAAGGAGCTCGCGCGCTTCAAGGAAGTCATGCGCCCATCAGACACGGAGCTCAGGATAAGGAGCTCGAACCAGAGATCGAACCTCGAGGGTGATATCGCATATGGAAGGGCGAGCGAGAACCCCAAGCTCCACGTCTATCAGGACCGTATAGAGAAGAGGCAGCTCGATGAGAGCGACTACAACTGGCTTGTGGTGGATGGCAGCCCGAGTCCGCATTCTAGCGCCTATACCGGCACCCCGTCCTGCGACGCTGTTACCATCTTAAAGCGCGCTGAGAGTTCCGGCAGGATTTCAGAAAAGGCCTGGAAAGCTGCGAGCGAGAGAAAAGATTAGATACCGGATTGCTTAATTCGGCAATTGCCATTTTTCATTGCCCTATCAGCTTGACCAGCAGCGCCATCTGAGCCCACATGCGGTTCTCGGCCTGGTCGAAAGCGAGCGAGCGCTCGCCGCGCAACCCGTATTCGTCAATCTCATAGCCGATATGCGCCGGCATGTCATGCATGGAATTGGCCTGAGGCCCGGCCCGCTCCAGCATCGCCCGATTCAGCTGGTAAGCCATGAAAATCTTCTCGCGCCTCGCTTTCTCAGGAGCGAATTTCGGGTCGTTGAAATATTCCATGTTGACCCAGGTGTCGGTGTACAATATATCCGCTCCTTTCACCGCTTTCTCGATATCCGGCTCCTCCTTATAGTGGCCGGTCTTCTTCACCGTCTCGAGCTCTTCCCGGTCCAGGCTCTCCGGATCCTTCTCAGGCGCGCAGAGCGTGAAATCAGCGCCAGTCATCGAGCATGCGTAAGAGAGCGAGTTGCTGACATTGTTCCCTATCCCGAGATAGACGACCTTGACGCCCTTCAGCTTCCCTTTCTTCTCCTTTATCGTCATGACATCGGCCAATGCCTGGCATGGGTGGTATCTCTCGCACAACCCGTTTATCACCGGCACGCGGGAAGCGTTCGGGCCTGCCATTGTGGCGACAGTTTCGTGCTTCATGGGCCTGACCATGATGGCGTCGGCGTATCTGGAGATGACCTTCGCTTCATCGGGTATCCCCCCTATAGAGAGTTGGGTCGTCCTCCAGTCGACGAAAATCCCGTGGCCTCCGAGTTTTGTCATCCCTGTCTCGAACGACAATCTCGTCCTGGTCGAGGTCTTCTGGAATATCATGGCAAGCGTTTTGCCTTTTAACGCCTGCGAATATTTCGAAGGATCCTTCTTCATGGCTATTCCAAGATCCACAATGGACTCTATCCACTTCCCATCCATGCCTTTCAATGCCAATACGTGCTGCATAACATACCGCCTCTCGTTCTGTCTTTCGCTCGAACTAATTAATTATTAAGAACCAGAAATCGCTTTCGATGACGATATTAATAAGGTTTTGGAATCCGGCGCCCGATATGCTAATTATTATAAACACAACGTTACACTAAAAACAATAATAATCAGGAGGATGGATGATACTCATGAGAGATCTCGCTAGAAAGACTGTCTGCGGAGCGGCAATGGTCGCCGGGCTCCATGGATGCGCCAGCACGAACGCGCCGATGCCGGCCGTAGAAGGGATAAAGGAGAATTTCGATGCTTATGTCAGGCTCCCCTCAGAATGCAAGGAAGAGAGGGGGTATGCCTCATGCAAGGTGAATTCAGGCCAGCCTATCAGGATATACGGGATGGATGCAGAGGTATCCATCGCGGATGGCAGGCCGAGACTCGAACTCAAGGACGGGAAGGACCATTCATCCGTCTGGAACAGCGCTATGGAGCGCCTCTCGTTCATGCACGGCGACTGGAGCTATGATGCCAGGATAATCATGTCGGCGTTAGGCCAGACAGGAGCTATCGAATTCGTGAACGGCCAGACCGTGAAGAACGAATCTGCCTTCAGCGGCAGCATGTCTTTCATGATAACCAAGATAGCGCCAGTGATCGATTGCGGGGGCAAAAAGACGCAGATGGTGCGTGAGAGGACAGAGTCATATTACCCCGATACCCGCAGGATTCTCGGGAACGACGCCCACATGTCGATAAGCGTCTCCCCTGACGGGGATTCCATCGAGATACGGTTTTTCGCGCGCGTTTGCGAGACCCGCAAAGGGACGGATGCATGCAAAGAACCGAAAGAGCCGCAGAAACACCAGGTCAAAGAGGGCGAAGCCGCACGATTCTCTTCGAAAGAGACGGACAAGGCGGTTTATGTGGAGCAGATATTCACGGACAAGGGCGGGCAGGACGTCCCGCACGCGAGCCTCGTGATATTCAAGAGGCCAGAGGACTGCAAGGGCATCTGAGAGGACGAACATAGAACCTATTCTTTCTTCTTTTTCCAGATTTTCCCGCTTTTATTCGCTTTTTTCCTCGCTTTTTTTCTTTCCCGCTTTCTTCCCGCTCTCTTCCGTATTCTTTTTCCCGATTCCTTCGATATCCATGGAGAGCGGAAGCCCCTGGTACCCGCACCTGGGGCAGACTATCCCTATCCCTGCGCTCTCGATTCGCCAGTCGCTGATGCCCCCTGAACTGAAATAGTCGGCCGCTTCGACCGGCCTCTTGCATTTCGGGCAGAACACGACCTGGGTCTTTGCCATGGATTGGTACGGGACGGATTCATTTAAAAACCGATTCCCGCTAATATCTCGAATACCCGTCGGTACTACTCTGGAGAGTAGGAGGGCTGATTTGTATGGATAAGAAGAAACTTGCAGACGCCATAAACAAGGCCTTGGAGGATAAAGGCAAGAAGAAGTTCAAGCAGAGCGTGGAGCTCATCATCAACATGAGAGGCATCGATTTCTCGAAATCCGAGCACAGGCTCAACCTGGATGTCATACTCCCCAAAGGCAAAGGCGGAAAGGAGCTGAAATCCGCCGTCTTCGCCGACCAGCAGGTCGGGGATGGAGCGAGGAGGGCTGGTGCAGACCTCATCATCACGCCGGATCAGATACCGCTATACTCCGAGAAGGAGAAGCTGAACGACCTGGTCAACAACTATTTCCTGCTCGCGCAGCCGAACCTGATGGGTTCGGTCGCTAAATCATTGGGTGCGGTCTTGGGCCGCAAGGGAAAGCTGCCAAGGCCGATAACAGGGGACATCAAAGGGCTCATAGAGAGGTCGAAAAGCACGGTCAGGATAACGACCAAAGGCAAGTGCCTCCCGACAGCGCAGGTGTTCATAGGGACAGAGGCCATGAAGGCCGAGGACCTGCTCGAGAACGCGGAAGCGGCGTACGAAGTCGTGAAGAACAAGGTGAATGAAGGGAACGTCAAATCGGTGTACGTCAAACTGACGATGGGCAGGCCTGCGAGGGCCGTCTGAATCGGTGATTTATATGGTCTACAAGATTGACACTAACAAAAAGACAGTGAAGAAGAAGATAGAGCAGGTGCACACGGCTGTTGCCGACATGAAGAAGTTCAAGACTATCGCCATGCTGGACCTGAGGAAGCTCCCCACTGCGCTTTTCCAGAACCTGAGGAAACGCATCCGCACAGACGGCGGTGTCGTCCTGGTGCTGAAAAAACCGGTGATAGAGCGCGTCCTGCAGTCCAACAAGAGGTTGTCGGACAAGGCAAAGGAATGCGACAAGCCGGTCGCGCTGATATTCACGAACATGACGCCCTATGGGATAAACAGCTTCTTCAAGACGAACAAGAAGAAGAGGGCGGCAAAAGTCGGCGAAGAGGCCATCCTGGACATCATCGTCCCGGAAGGCGAGACCGACCTTCCTGCAGGGCCTGCATTGTCCGAACTCAAGGCAGCCGGGCTGAATGTCGCGATCAAAGCGGGGAAGATAGCGGTCAACAAGGACAGCACCGTCGCGAAGAAGGGGGATAAGCTGACAGTCCAGAAGGTCAAGGCCCTCCAGTCGCTCGGCATCATGCCCTTCGAGACGGCGGCGACCATGATATTCGCCTACGACGGCGAATACATATACAGCAAGGAGATACTGGATATCGGGGATACGATAAATGCGGATCTCGCATACTGCATCTCCCAGGCGGTCAACCTGTCCATTAATTCAGGAACATATTCATCAAGCTCGATAGAGCAGCTTCTCGTCTCTGCATTACGGCAGAGCTCGGCTCTTGACAGTTTGAGCGCAAAGAAAGAAGGTTGAGGTGTTGAAATGACAAAGATCGATCCATATTTGCATGCGGTGCTCCTCCTCCATGGAGCGGGCAAAGAGGTAAGCAAGGAAAGCATCCTCGCGGTCATAAAGGCGAGCGGCGCTGAAGCGGACGAGGCGAAGGCCAAGATACTGGCTGAAGCCGTGAAGGGAGTGAACTTCGACGACCTCCTGAAGCAGTCCATGATGGTGGCGGCTCCTGCTGCGGCAGCACCGGCTGAAGCCAAGAAGGAAGAGAAGAAAGAGGACGAAGGCAAGAAAGAGGAGCAGGCCGCTGAAGGTCTCGCGAGCCTCTTCGGCTAAAGTCTGATTTTTTCTAATTTTCCCTTTTTTTCCTATTTCTCTTTATTTCTCAATTTTCGCTCTTAATCTCATTTTTATAAATATTACGACTTATAGCATTACAAATGCCTAAAGTCGTCTATCAGAAGCCGAAGCATCGCATCCAGCCACCCTGCAATGTGGCGGCGAAAGAGGAGGAGCAGGCGTACCGTTCGGCCCTGAACAAACTGACGGATGACGAGCCTCTCCGCAGGGCGCTGTGGGATGAGCATTGCAAGAAACGCATGCTGGGATCCAAGGCGGCTCTCGAGGAATCCTATCGCGGATGCAGGTCGGGCAAAGAGATGAGGGCACAGAACCGGGCGTTCATCTATATCCCTCGATGGATGGGGTATGACAAGAATCCAGTGATCGGGATGCGCGAGAGCCTTTGGAAAGGGAAGACGATAATAACCGATCTTGACGGGACGCTGATCGACAGCCGGAAACTGCTTCCGGACCAGGAACCGGAATCCGGCTCCATGGCAGGCCAACGAAAGATAGTGAAAATCAAATCAAGGTGCAGGGAGTACCAGATAGAGATAACGAAGATCAACTTAGAAGCCCTGGACTGGTTCCTTGAGATATCTTCTCATGAAGCGAAAGTCGTGATAGCGAGCGCGGCAGCGGAGCAGTTCGTCGAAAAGGCCATCGCGAAGACATCGATCTCTGAGCTAGTCGACCTGATGTTCGGGCATGAGTCGCTCGATGAAGTGGTCTGGAAACGGAAAAGGGTGAGCCCCAAGGATTTGAGCGTCGTCATGGATGCGATAGGGGAAACGAACCCGCTCGCGAACAGCGTCA
>CAILMU010000146.1 GCA_903835325.1 uncultured Microcaldota archaeon
ACTGCTGCCGTCTGCTATGCGCTGAAGAACTCCAAGGCGATAGGCTATACGAGTCTTCTCGGGGCCGTCGTCCTCGCCGGAGTGTCATTGCCGGTGGTCCTCGCATCCATAGCGCATCCTTTCGAGAGTCTGGGAGTGCTTTATATGGATGCACTTTCCGGCTATATGATGGCATTGGTAGTCTTCCTATGCTTTGTCTCTGCGATCTACTCCATAGGCTATCTGGAACATGAACTGAAGGTGGGTCTCACAAGCATTTCCGGGATCAGGAGATATTATGCCTTGCTCCATATATTCATTTTCACGATGCTCCTGGTGATTGTTTCGAACAACCTTGCGCTCATGTGGATAGCGGTCGAGGCCACGACGATAGTATCCGCGGTCCTCATAGGGTTCGGTTTCAGAAAAAGGGCTTTGGCGATTGAGGCCGCATGGAAATACATCATCCTCTGCACTGTGGGTATTACCTTTGCGCTCCTCGGGACGTTCATAACATACTATGCATCGACTGCCGTAATAGGAACCGACGGCATTTTGAACTGGACGGAGCTTAAAACGATAGCCGGCAAGCTCAATCCTTCAACTATGAAGCTTGCCTTCATATTCATCCTCGTAGGATACGGCACGAAGGCAGGGCTGGCGCCCCTCCACAACTGGCTGCCTGATGCGCACAGCGAGGCCCCGAGCCCTATCAGCGCCCTTCTCTCCGGAATACTTCTGAATACGGCCTTCTATGGGATTATGAGGTTCGTATCGCTGGTGGAGCCCTCAACAGGAGAAGTGTTCACCGGCAATTTACTGATCGCCTTCGGGCTTTTTTCGATCGGCATATCTTCGATATTCATTCTTGTTCAGGACAATTACAAAAGGCTTCTCGCTTACAGCAGCATCGAGCACATGGGAATCATTTCGCTCGGGATCGGCATCGGCGGATTCGCCGGCATTTACGGCGCGCTGCTGCACATCCTGAACCACGCTCTTTCCAAGCCCCTGATGTTTTTTGCCTCCGGAAAGATCCAGGCGCATTTCGGCTCAACGCGGATAGAGAGGGTGAGCGGAGTGCTTTCCTCGATGCCGCTCCTTGGGACGCTCACATTCATCGGCGCGTTCTCTCTCGCGGGATCGCCGCCATTTAACATTTTTCTGAGCGAATTCACTATTCTGAAGGCAGGAGTTGACAAGGGACTGTGGCCTGTTGTCGGACTATTCCTTGTTTTCGCTGTCATTGTTTTTTACGGAATGCTCGCAGGGTTCGGAAAGATGCTTTTCGGGAAAGCAACGGAAGAAAACCATGGACACTCCGGAGAACATATCACAGGGGGGCCAGCAATATCTAAACATCAGGCTGCGCCTGAATACGGGCTTCCTGGCTTGATGACCGATGTGGCTATGATCGTTATAGCGCTGTCCATTGTCCTGCTCGGGGTCACAATCCCTGAGGTTGTAGATAATACTATCAGGAAATGCATCCAGGTCCTCGGAGTCAAATAATGGAAGAGATAATCAAGAG